>JALVRY010000026.1 GCA_027024625.1 Thiotrichaceae bacterium | reverse complement strand
GCTCCATCCCATAAGCCTGACTGATATTTTTCAATATTTTTATTTAATGTATTAAGTGCACTCAATCGATAATTGTGCAGAGGCTCTTGTAATGCAATGAGTTGCTCTGTCCAATAAGGTAATGCGTATCGTTGAGAAGGATCTCTTAGGCAAATATTTCGCTGCCGTAATATTCGTTTATATCGTTTCCATTGTTGATAAAACTCCGAATTTTGATAAAAAGCGATCCAGTCAATATAAGCTCGTCGAACAGAAGGGCCACCAGTGATAAGAGAAACAGAGTCAGGGTGAATAATTGTGATAGGGAGTGTTTTGCTGAGTTTGGCTTGGCTTTTTACATTCTGTCGATTAATTCGAATGATGGTTTGTTTGTGGTTTTTTTCTATGCCTACAGGGAATGTTTTATTATTTGAGTAATGGCTAATTTGGGAATTACAGAGAATAGAGTCAGCATCGTGGTTAATGACTTCAGTAATACGGGATGTGCGATAAGATTTCCCTCTGGATAATATACAGAGGGCTTCAAGTAGACTGGATTTTCCTGAACCATTATCGCCAATGATGATATTAAGTTTTGGTGATAATGTCAGTTTTGTGCTCTTGATAACTCGGCAATTGCGAACGGTGATGTTCTCAATCCACACGTCATTTTCTCTATAGTTTAATTGGCATAACGATATAGCGTGTTGATTCATCCTCTGGATCATAAGTTAAAACGCTACTTTCTGGTGAGTTTAAACACAACATAGCCGTTTCACCTTTTAGGTGATTTATCGCTTCAAGTAAATAAGTCACATTAAAACCAATTTCAAAATCGTCACCCTCATAATTAATATCGAGTTCTTCTTTAGCTGTTTCTTGCTCTGGGTTATTGGATTCAATAATCATAAGGTCTTTTTTCAGACTAAGCTTTACTCCTCTGAATTTCTCATTAGAAAGTATGGAGACGCGTTGCAAACTATCTCGAAGTTGCAAGCGATCAAGTGTTAGCTCGATAGAGAAAGTAACAGGGATAGCACCTTTGTAGTCTGGGTATCGACCATCAATCAACTTTGATGTGAATCGAACTGTATCTGTATGGGCGCGAATATGATTACTGCTGATTTCTAGAGTAATAGGAAGTTCTCTTGTTCCATCGAGTAGACGAGAAAGTTCCAGAACCCCTTTTCGTGGAAGAATTATTTGCTGACTATTCTCAGAGTTTGTTTCAATCTCTGTGGTTTGATGTAGAGCTAGTCGGTGCCCATCGGTAGAAACAGTGGCTAGGCTATCAGCAGAAATATCAAACAACATGCCATTAAGGTAGTAACGTACATCTTGATTTGCCATTGCGAAGCCTGTTGCATCCAAAGATGTTTTCAGTGCTTTTTCTGTGATTTGCAGCTCATGATCCATAGGGATTTGATCTAGCAAAGGGAACTCGTCAGCAGGTAATGTTGATAACTCAAAGCGACTACGGATACCCTCAATAATAAGCCGTTGGTTTTCATTAACTTCCAGTAATAATAAGGTATCTGCGGGCAGTGATTTACAAATATCAAGAAATTTGCGTGCGGGTACGGTAATACTGCCCTCAACCTCAGCTTTAAGTGGTGTATAAGCCGAAAGCTCAATCTCCATATCTGTTCCAAATAGAGTAAGTTTTCCACCTTCTGCACGTAGTAGGATGTTTTCTAATATTTGTCTGGTGTTTCTTTTTTCTACTGCGCCAATAACGCTATTAATAAGGTCAAATAAAGTTTCTTTGGAGATTGTTATTTTCATATTTAACTCATGTAAATTGGGGTGGTTTAATTGTTATATTGCTTTTTACTAATCAATGCAACTCTTGTTGCGAATAGTAGGCCTACTTTGCTTAAGCACTATTATATAGCCGATTTTTATGTTTGGCGTATCGTATCTTCAAGAGCTTATCTAACTAACCAATGTGCGCTTTAAAATACGATAATCTTCATCAAGACGATTATCAGTTTCCCGTAATTCCTTTATTTTCCGGCATGCATGTAAAACCGTTGTATGGTCACGTCCACCAAACTCATCGCCTATTTCAGGTAGGCTATGGTTAGTTAATTCTTTAGATAGAGCCATTGCCATTTGCCTTGGTCGTGCGATTGAGCGAGTACGTTTTTTTGAATCTAAGTCTGACGTTCGAATATTATAGTACTTTGCGACGATTTTTTTGATGTTTGGCATGGTTACCATTCTATCTTGACTGGCTAGCTGGTCACGCAAAGCATCTTGTACGAAATCGAGACTAATGTTGTCTTGGTTTCTCAGACGAACACTTGCGGCGATACGTTGCAGCGCTCCTTCAAGATCACGAATATTGGATCGGAATCGTTCGGCGACAAAAAAGGCAACATCGTTAGGAATAATAATACCCGCTTCCTCACCTTTTTTACGAAGAATCGCCACTCTTGTCTCTAATTCGGGAGGCTCAACTTGCACGGTTAACCCCCAATTGAAGCGAGAGCGAAGTCGGTCATCAATACCTTCAACCTCGCGAGGAAACTTATCGGAAGTAAGGATAATTTGCTTATGCCCTTCAAGTAGTGCATTAAAGGTATGAAAAAATTCTTCCATTGAGCGTTCTTTTTTTGCAAAGAATTGGATGTCGTCAATAAGCAAGGCATCTACATTGCGGTAGTAGGTTTTGAATCGGTCAATTGTGTTGTTGCGCAGACCATTGATCATATCGTTAACAAAACGCTCTGAATGGAGGTAAAGTACTTTTGCCGTTGGTGTCTTAGCCAGTATCGCATTTCCTACAGCGTGCATAAGATGGGTTTTACCTAAACCTACTCCGCCATAAATAAATAGAGGGTTATAGGCATGGCCTGGGTTATCTCCCACTTGCATAGATGCCGCTCGTGCAAGCTGATTAGAATTACCTTCGATAAAATTATCAAACACCATTTTTTTGCTTATATTTCCAATAAACTCTGATGTTGGAGAGTCTTGACCGACAGATGTCGGTAAGCTATTTGGGGGTGTGCCATGAGTTGGAGGGGGTTGTGGTGTTGCAGAGTAACCCTCAATAAACTGGCTATTATTACCATTATCTAATGGGGTATTGGGTACCTCTGGTGGTGCGACATCGCTGGTACCAATTTGTAAAATAACTTGATATTGCGGATTTGTAGTTAGTGAGCGAATCACGTTAATAACTTGACCAATATAGTTTTCATGTACATGTTTGAGTACAAAAGGGTTAGGTGCGAGCAAAAAAAGGACTTGGTCTTGTTCTTGAGGTTGTAATGTGCGTAACCATGTATTGATGTCTTGCTCAGAAAAATGATGTTCGAGTTGTTGTAAACATTGCTGCCAAAGCATGGGAGTGTTCCTAATTATTTTAAATATTGCTGAGTTTTGCCTGAATCTGAGACTTCACTGTAGTGAGGTCTTGGATTCAGGTTTTAATTTAAAATTTATGTTTAGCAAAGTTAGTGGCGGTTATTAAATTTTTTACCTGCTTAAATTTGCACACAGAGGCACCTATAGCTCCTAGTTTATCTAGGATTAATAAAAATTAAGATAGTGGGTGCGCTTCTTACTGAGTTGAAGATAGGAATTTAGAACATTAAAAATAATAAATTCTAATAGCTCAATGAAGAGTCTATATTATAGATTAAAACAAGTTATCCACAAGTAAAAAAAGTGGGATTATAGAGAGAATGTTATAAAAAACATTTTGTAACATGTTGATTTTTATAAATAATTATAGATAATCTCTCTGTTATCAATATATATTATAAGTATGTGTGAGTTGTTTATAAGGCTTGTAGCCCAAGGCTTAGAACAGAATATTAGAAATATTAAATATTGACATGTAAACGTGCATGAATTACCTTGCTTCTCCGTTTTTATTTACGGCTTCCCCGCGTCTATTGTTTTTAATGAAATGCGGCGGTGAGTCTGTAAGATTTAATTTAAACAAGGTCGAAGTTTTTCTTCCCCTTATTAACGCTTCAATTGGTATACGGTAATGAAAAGAACATTCCAACCTAGTAATTTAAAACGTGCACGTACACATGGTTTTCGTAAACGTATGAGTACTGTTGGTGGTCGTCGTGTAATTAATGCTCGTCGTGCAAAAGGTCGTGCTCGTTTAACGCCAGCTCACTACTAAACTGAATCATTGAATCAGTTATTGTCTGCATCTTTTACACGCGAACTGCGTCTATTAAATGCTAAACAATATAAGTATGTATTTGCTAAAGCGAAACGTTTTGGCAACAACAACTTCACATTGCTTGTTAGAGTCAATAACGAAGGGCATGCGCGCATGGGCTTGGCTATTGCAAAAAAAGCAGTCAAGAGAGCTGTTGATAGAAATCGAATAAAGCGAATCATTCGTGAAAGCTTTCGGCATATGCAGTACGATTTGCCGAGTATCGACGTGGTCATTATGTGTCGATCATCGGCTGTAGCTCTTGAAAAAAAAGAGATTCGACGCCAGTTTGACAAGCAATGGTCATACATCAGTAGAAAAATGAAGGTTCCTCAGAATTAAGTCATGAGTGTGTTCCTACATAGCTCTACATTTATGGTAACGAAGCTCTAAGATAGTTTCATGTTCCCTAACCTACTCCACATCACATTAGAGATGTAAATCATGGAATCTCAACGCCCCTTTCTATACTTAACACTTGTTTTTGTTCTATTTTTAATATGGACAAACTGGCAACAAGCACATGCTCCACAGCCAGTTGCACAAGAAGTAAGTACTTCAGCTAAACCTGCATCTACGAATAATACCGGTACATCTGCTAGCAATGTTGATGAAGAAGTACCTGATACAGCAACACCACAGGTACAAGCAAGTAATAATGGCGATGTGGCGACCCAGCAAAATAACCAAGCAGATGCCTCCGCTAAAACAATCCATGTAAAAACAGATGTGTTGGATTTACTGATTAGCACGCAAGGTGGTGCGATTGTCCAAGCAGATCTTCCAAAATACTCAGTTAGTCTAGAAGAGCCTGATCATGCGGTAAGAATTTTAACCCTAGCAGAAAAAGGGTATGCCGCTCAGTCTGGTTTAATTTATACCGCAGATAATGCGGGTGGTGTTGACAAAAAGACACTAGCACCAACACATAACTCTCTATTTACAGCAGAAAAAACAGAATACCAGCTTGATGGTGATAGCCTAGTTATCCCACTAACTTGGACAAATGGGAATGGTATAAGCGTAACCAAGAAATACACCTTTCATAAGGGTTCTTATGTAGTTGATGTAGAGGATGTTGTAAATAATCAATCAGCACAAACATGGGTTGGCTATGAGTACCGTCGCCTAAGGCATGCGCCAGTAGATCAAGCGAGTGGCGCAATGCTAGGTGTTAGTGCTTATGTTGGAGCCGCTTATTATGATGAGAAATATATCAAGTATTCTTTTAGTGCAATGGATGATGAGCCCTTAAAGAAGAGTGTGCAGGGTGGTTGGATTGCGATGCTAGAGCATTATTTTATCAGTGCTTGGGTTCCTAATGCTGATGATCAAAATGAATATTTTAGTAAAGTGTACAAAAAGAACGGTGTAGTTAGTAGCTACACAATAGGAACATCGACGCCTGTTAAGGAAATTGCTAGTGGTACAAGTGGTAGCTTTCTTAGTCAGTTTTATGTTGGTCCTAAAGATCAGGAAGTGTTGGGTCAGCTAGCGAAAGGCTTAGATTACACGGTTGATTACGGCATTCTTAGTATCGTATCAAAACCTATATTTTGGTTACTACAACAGTTCCATAATATTTTAGGAAATTGGGGTTGGGCAATTATCTTTGTCACACTAACACTTAAGATTATTTTCTTCTACCCTTCTGCTGTTAGCTATAAATCAATGGCAAGGATGAAAAAGCTTGCACCGCAGCTTAAGTCCATAAATGAGCGTTACAAAAACGATCCTCAAGGCAAGCAAAAAGCCATGATGGCATTGTATAAAAAGGAAAAGGTCAACCCCTTGGGGGGCTGCTTACCTATGTTGATTCAGATTCCTGTTTTTATGGGGCTTTATTGGGTATTGATGGAAAGTGTAGAGTTAAGACAAGCACCTTGGTTGCTTTGGTACAAAGATTTATCGGTAATGGATCCTACCTTTATTCTGCCATTGTTAATGGGTGCAAGTATGTACTTCCAGCAAAAGTTGAACCCATCGCAAATGGATCCAGCACAGCAGAAGATATTCCAATGGATGCCTGTCATCTTTACTATTATGTTCCTCTGGTTCCCCGCAGGTCTTGTACTTTACTGGTTAGTTAATAACCTGCTGTCGATTGCTCAGCAGTGGTATATCAATAAAAAGATAATTGGTGATTAATGCAATCATCAGCTGACACTATCGCTGCCGTGGCAACACCCGCTGGCCGTGGTGGTGTTGGCATTATTCGTGTATCAGGCAATGCTGTTCCTGTCATTGCCGAAAAGATTCTTGGTGAGCTACCTAAGCCTCGCTATGCCATACATACCCTCTTTAAAGATGCTGATGATGCCACTTTAGATGATGGTGTTGCCATTTATTTCCCTGCCCCTCATTCTTTTACGGGAGAGCATGTCTTGGAGCTACAAGGGCATGGTGGGCAAGTTGTTTTGGATATGTTGCTCAAGCGATGTGTTGAACTGGGCGTTAGGATTGCGAGACCCGGTGAATTTTCAGAACGAGCTTTTATCAATGATAAGCTCGATTTAGCACAAGCAGAAGCTATTGCTGACCTTATCGATAGTTCATCAGAAGAAGCTGCAAGATCTGCTTTACGCTCTTTACAAGGTGATTTCTCCAAGCTGATTAATCAATTACTCACACAATTAATTGAGTTGCGTGTTTATGTTGAAGCAGCTTTGGACTTTCCTGAAGAAGAGGTTGATTTCCTTGCTGATACAGCTATCACAGATCGTTTAGACACAATTAAACAAGCCTTGGCTTATGTTTTTGCACAAGCGAAGCAAGGCAGCCTACTTCGTGAAGGGATGAATTTAGTTATTGCGGGGCGCCCTAATGCGGGTAAATCCAGCTTATTGAATGCACTCTCAGGCAATGAGGTAGCGATTGTGACAGATATTGCGGGCACAACACGTGATGTCGTCAAAGAACATATTAACTTAGATGGAATGCCATTACACATTATCGATACAGCGGGCTTGCGTGATAGTGATGATGTTGTGGAACAAATCGGTATTAAACGAGCATGGGAGGCTATTGAAAAGGCTGATCTTGTCTTGGTTTTACGAGATGATAGCTTGGATGATGATGACGAGCATATTGCAATTCTTGATAAAATACCCAGCCACCTACCCCAGTTAATTGTACATAATAAGATTGATAAAACTGGTCATAAGCAAGGCATCATTGATGGTGAGATTTACCTATCAGCCAAGCAAAATATAGGCATTGATGAGCTAAAAACAGTGCTAAAGCAGAGAATGGGTTATCAGAGTAATACAGAAGGAAGTTTTATCGCACGACGACGACATATTACTGCACTAGAGCAGACGCAATCAGCGGTAGAAAATGCCGAAATTCAGCTAAAAACCTTCAATGCAGGTGAGCTAATGGCAGAAGAGCTAAAGCTAGCTCAAGAAGCTTTAGGGCAGATTACGGGTAGATATACACCCGATGACTTACTAGGCGAGATATTTAGTTCGTTTTGTATAGGAAAATAAAGCGGCATATTAGGATACGAGAGATTTGATCCTATACTCTCCGATTCAAATTCAGAATATTAGCACCTACTACTAATAGCGTGTATGATGCCTAGCCCTTTTCCAAGAGAACACCCATGAGTTTTTCCAACCTCGGCTTATCAGCCCCCATTCTTAAAGCTGTTGCCGAACAAGATTACGACAAACCATCTCCCATTCAAAAGGAAGCGATACCAGCTGTGATTAAAGGTCGGGATGTGATGGCCGCAGCTCAAACAGGAACAGGGAAAACCGCAGGGTTTACACTACCATTATTGGAATTATTGTCGAAAGGCAAACGTGCTAAAGGTAATCATGTTAGAGCTTTAATTCTTACTCCAACTCGCGAATTAGCTGCGCAGGTTGGAATGAGTGTAAAAACCTATGGTACACATTTACCAATACGCTCAATGGTTGTATTTGGTGGTGTAAAGATCAATCCGCAAATTTCACGGCTTCGTGGTGGTATTGATATTCTCATTGCTACACCTGGACGCTTGCTGGATTTATATCAACAAGGCGCTGTTAAATTTAATTATCTGGAAGTTGTGATATTTGACGAAGCTGATCGTATGTTGGATATGGGATTTATCCACGATATACGAAAAATCCTAGGCTTCTTACCAGCCAAACGACAAACTTTGATGTTCTCTGCTACCTTTTCTAAAGAAATTCGTCAGCTTGCAAAGAGCATGGTGCATGATCCTATCGAGATTTCTGTTTCACCTCGTAACACAACGGTAAAAACAGTAAAACAATGGATTCATCCTGTTGATAAGAAACGAAAATCTGCTTTACTCATCCACTTGATCAAAGAAAATGATTGGGAACAGGTCTTAGTTTTTAGCCGTACCAAACACGGAGCAAATCGTCTTGCTAAACAGCTAGAGACTGCTGGTATAAAATCTGCGGCAATTCATGGCAACAAAAGCCAAGGTGCTCGTACAAGAGCATTGGCTGAGTTTAAACGTGGTGAAATACGGGTGTTAGTTGCTACTGATATTGCCGCACGTGGTATTGATATTGACCAATTACCCCACGTTATTAATGTCGATTTACCGAATGTCCCCGAGGATTATGTACACCGTATTGGTCGTACTGGTAGAGCTGGGGCGAAAGGTGAGGCTATCTCTTTAGTCAGTGCTGATGAAATCAAACAGCTATCTGATATTGAACACCTCATTAAACAATTGCTAACACGTGAATTAGTCGATGGTTTTGAGCCAGACCATGATCTACCTGTATCCAGTTTGGATAAGCGAATCAAAGCGTCTAAAACAACAAAGACTTCTGGGGACAATAAGCCTCGTTCAAGAAATTCACGGAACCGTAATAGAAACAAGAGCAATACAAAAAAGCAGGCACAAAATAATAAAGCTAATTCCAGTAACAGAAAACGACGTAACAACTCAAAATATAAACAGAAGAAAAGAAGTTAAATCTAGCTCAAGTAGGAGGGTAAGTTCTGCTTTTCTTTATCGATCCATGTTCTAAGTTGGTTAAGAATTTCATCAACTGAAAGTCCATCCGTATTGATTGGCTTGCCAATTTTTACGGTAATTGTTCCAGGATATTTAATGTAACTCATCCTTGGCCAATGCTCGCCTGCGTTGTGCACAACTGGCAATACACTTTTCTTAGCATATTCAGCAAGTACGGCACCGCCTTTTTTAAACGGTAATACCTTACCTGTGGGTACGCGTGTTCCTTCGGGGAAAATAACAAGGCTAATACCACTGTCTAAGCGTTCTTTACCTTGTGTTTTTACTTGAATCATTGCCGACTTTCCAGACTTTCGATCTATGGCAATAGGCCGTATCATACTCAGCCCCCAGCCAAAGAAAGGAATGCGTAATAACTCACGTTTCAATACCCATGTCAAAGGAGGAAAAATACTGGCAAAGGCAATGGTTTCCCATGTCGATTGGTGATTTGCCATCACAACAACAGCTTCGTCTGTTGGGATATTTTCTCTGCCAATAACTTGATAATCAATTCCACAGGTAACTTTAAGCCACCACACATTGAACTGACTGTAAGGTCTAATCAATGGATAACGTGCATCAAAAGATAACAGCAATAATAGTGGCGTCATCAAGCCATAAAAAAGGGTACTTGCGGTAAAACCAACCCAAAAAATAGTCGCCCGTATCGCCAGCCAAAATCGCATCAATGGATTCATAATAATTGCTTTAACCTTGCTTCAATAAGTTAACTAAATCAATTATTTGAGAATTTGCCCGCGAAATATATGATGACATAATAACAGAATGATTTGTTACCACACCAAAGCCTTTACCATTTAAAATAATAGGACTCCAGATGGTTTGTTGCGTTGCTTCTAACTCACGGATAATTTGACGTAAACTAACTAATGCATTTTTACGTTGTAGAACACTGGAAAAATCCGTCTCAATCGCTTTTAGTAGATGTCGTAATGCCCATGCCTGTCCTCTTGCCTCAAAGAATACGTTATCTAGCTGCAACCAAGGTGTTTTTACACCGATTTCTCTATCGGTTGGTGTTGCCTGCTTTGCATGATTATCACCTGCTAAATCAGTATTAATTCTCTCTTGACCAACACTGGCACTTAGTCTTTGTGATAATGAACCTAAACGCTTAGATATTTGATCCAGATAGTTAGCAAGATTATCTGCACGCGAATAAAATTGAGCCTCTTTTCTTTTAGGATTAGCTAGGCGTTTCATATATCGATTTAGTGCTTTTAGCCCTTTTCTGTACTCGCCTTCTGTTGAGGGTAATATCCATGAATCAGAATCATAGTGAAACTGTGGTTGTGCGATGATTAAGTCTTTATCTTCAATTGATTGTGACTGTGAACGGCTGAAGTCATTACGCATGGTGGTGGATAAATCACGAATCTGCACTAATACACCGAACTCCCACTCTGGCATATTGTCCATAAATAAACCTGGTGGCGTTTTATCGTTGCTAATGTAACCTCCGGGTTTATCTAATAGTGTGCCAACCAGTGTTGCTAGGGTAGCGGTTGTGGTATAGCCATTAACAACTTTTACTTTTTGTTCTTTGGCAATAGCGGCTGCATTTTTATTAACATCAAATAAGTCAGGCTCTCGACTCCAGTAAAACCACAAAATGAAAACAACGATAACATAAGTCAATGTGAATAAACCTGCTGTCCACATTAGGCCTTTTTCTTTCCACGTTTTAGGGTTGTAATAGCCAAGGAGCTGTTTACTTTTTTGTGCTGTGGTTGAGATGATTGGCATATAATTATCCTGTTTTTTTATATCATTAGTTTTCTTGGGCTTAGCATTCTCAGGCAAGCTCCTAAGGAACGTGCATGAAATAAATCGACATTCTAACTTGTCTTATTGCTCCATACTGAATGATCTCAAATCGTTGCGTAGAATAACTATGCACCTCTTGAGATCATCCAGTCTGAAACAATAATTCTGCGTTATAGTTGTCGATTTATTCCATGCAAGTTCCTTAATTATAATGTATTTTGTACGAATATAGCGAAAATAAAAGTAGACATCTCATAAGGCGTCTCTGAGAAAACTAAACAACAATGGGCTAACGATGAAATTCTTCCGACAAATCATCTTTTTTATTTTATTTATTTCTGCTATCGCACTATTTGCGTTGAGCGTTTTTGCTCTAACATTTGACAGCAACCATTATAAAACAGAAATTACCGAATTAATCTCCAAACAAATGGGAAGAGATATTCACATTGATGGTGAATTATCACTCTCCGTTTTCCCTAATATTTCAATCAAAGTTGGTAAAGCTTCGTTGAGTAATCCTAAGAATTTTGGAACAAGCAACTTTGCCAGTATTAACAACGCCGATATTTCTGTTAAATTTCTTCCTCTTTTGCAGCAAAAACTGCGAGTAAACTCGGTTAATCTACATGGCTTGAACCTCAAGCTACATCGCTCTAAAGATGGGCATAGTAATTGGGAGGATTTACTCAGTAATCAGCCAAATACATCTGAAGAATCGGATTTTGCTGAAGTTATTTCAAAAATGATTGCTGGGCTAACGGTATCGGGAGTGAGTGTCACAAACTCTCAAATTCATTGGCGTGATGATGTAACGGGGCAACGTATTGATCTTTCTCCTATCACTTTAAAAACAGGAGCTTACAAAGCAGATAAGCCCTTAGATGTATCATTAGATACACAGCTAACTCAAAACACACCAGCGATGAAGCTTAAACTAAAAGCCTCAACACGCTTAAAGCTGAACAAAGATAAGCAAACATTTAGCCTAAGACATCTTAAACTCAATAGCCTTTTAAGTGGTGATTTGGCTAAGGGTGGGGTTATTGCTAGCACGTTAGCAGGTGATGTGTCGGGTGATGCAAACAGTATCTATATACCGATGCTTAATCTTAGCTCTGATATTTCAGGCGGTTACGCACCTAAAGGAAAGATCAAACTGTCTCTTTCAGGCAAAACCAGCTTTAAAATAAAACAACAAAAGCTAACGATTTCTGGTATGACATTGGATAGCACGGTAACAGGGAAACTTATTAAAAATGGCACATTAACAGCACATATCACCGGAAATACAGACTTTGATATTAAAAAGCAATTATTGAATTTAGCCGCAATGCAAAGTCAAGTACATCTAAAAAATGGAGCATTAGGCAGTGGTTCTTTGAACGCAACTATTGCAGCAAATACTCACTTTAATATTACTAAGCAATCTTTAAAACTGAGTAATATGAAGGGCAATGTTCAGTTAAAAAATGGAGTATTAGGGAATGGATCATTGAATGCTGGCATCAGTTCCGATACTCATTATAACCTTGCTACACAAGTGATTAATCTCCGTGATATGCAAAGCAATATCCAAATGCAAGGCGGTGTCTTAGCGGAGGGAAAGCTCAATACTCAAGTTTTAGGAAATACAAAGCTTAATTTACAAGATTCTTCACTCTCAATTGATAATCTTACTCTAAGCTCTACCGTCAATAGTTCTATTATTCCTGATGGAAGTTTAAAGCAGACAGCTCAAGGTTCTGTTGCCTTAAATTGGGCTTCCAATGATATTGATGCAAATTTATCTAGCCTCTTAATAAAACTTGCAAAACTACAGCTTTCAGGCTCTGCCCGTATATCTCAACAGCTTACCGCACCTGAAATAAAAGGTAGTTTCAAAACCAATACGTTTAATTTAAGTGAAGTATTAAAAACTATCGGTATTACACCACCTAAAACAAAAAAAGCGGGATTATTGGGTAGTACTCAAATGGACTTTTCCATTGTAGCTAGTCCAAATAAGGCTGATCTATCCACACTTTCTATTAAACTTGATGATTCTCATATTGTAGGTAATGTATCCATACAAAACTTTGCTAAACCACGTATACGCGGCAAGCTTAATATTGATCGCTTAAATATTGATAATTATCTATCGCCAGAGATTGAAAACAAAGCTCCAACACCTGCTGCGGCCGCTTTATTACCCTTAGCGGTGATGAGAAACCTTGATTTAGATGCTTCACTTGCTATTGGCTCACTCGTCTATAGTAAAATTAAAATGAGTAAAGCTTCTGTCAAACTTAATGCTAGTAACGGTATTGTTAAAGCCGACCCTATTTCAGCAAAACTGTATAAAGGAAAATACGAGGGAAGCATTCATCTTGATACTGCAAAGGCTAGCCCTAGCATATCCATGAAGCATAAGCTTCGTGGTTTACGTTCAGAAGGTTTACTCTATGATCTTTTTCAAGACAAGCTAGTCACAGGTTCTGCTGATCTCACTTCCGATATCCACACCAGTGGAAATTCTGTTACAGCCGTTAAAAAGAATCTTGCGGGCACAATCAATGTCATCTTTCGGGATGGAACAATTCGAGACTCCAATTTTGCCAAGAAAACCGAAATTGCAGTAAAAGCTTTTGAAGAAAAGAAAACAGACGGTAGTGGTAAAACAGAGGTTAAATTTACCAAGCTATCGGGTGATTGGACAATTAAGCATGGTATATTCAGCACCGATAGCATGGCTATGAAGGCTCCCCAGTTTCGTATTAAAGGCAGTGGTGATGTTGATATTGTAAAAGAAGAATTAGACTTTAAGCTCAATATTGGCCGTAAAAAAATCAAAGATCAACGTGATATTTTTATCCCTTTTCGTATTTATGGAGCATTTGACCACCTAAAATATCAGTTACGCTTAGATGAACTACTCAAGCAGCTTGCCAAAGAAGATGTGGAAAAAGCTAAGAAAAAGGCAAAGGAGCAACTTAGACAGGAAGAAGAGAAGCTTAAAGCACGTTTGGAAGCCCAAAAACAAGCTGAAATAGATAAATTAAAAGCCAAGCGTGATGAAGCAAAACAAAGGCTACAAAAACAAGCTGACCAAGCTAAGGCAGATGCAAAAGCCAAATTAGAGCGAGAAAAACAAAGACTCCAAGAAGACCTTAAGAAGAAAGTGGGTGAAAAGCTAGGCGAGGATATTGGTAAACAACTGGAAGATAAATTGAAAGATAAGCTTAAAGGGTTGTTCTAAGGAGAGTTTATATATGGGATGTGGAAAATAAGCTCCATATCTCACTCACTGAATCATTGATATATGAATCGTTCCAAAAGTATTTTTGATATGAAAATACTTTTGGATGATTAATACCTTACAGGCGACACTAAAGTGTCGCTTCCAATATTTTGGACTTGATCAGAGATTCCTCAAGTAACTATAAGTGTTTAGCTATTAGTTGAATCCATGACTTCACTGTGCTGTAGTGAAGTCATAGATTCAGGTATTAATAAAATGCTCTTGGAAATTGCCAGTAGATACACTACCCACTAATAAACGATAGCTAAAGGAAATACTTCTTGTTTGGCTATCATCACTGATAGTGTAGGGGCTACGACCGTTGGCATTTGCTTCATTAATAATATCTTGAGTAATTAAATTACTAAATCTTGTTAAGCAGATAGATTACCTATGGGTTTGGCAAGCCAACATCAAAAGTTACAGCTAAGGCATTTAGATTAGATACCCTTAAACTTAGTTCTTCATCTGCAATTTGTTGATTAAAATCGATAAAGATTGACGTTGGATAGCCAGATGTAGGGTCGTATTCTACTTGTACATTATCTGCACCAGAATCAATGGCGGCTTTAATTTCATCAAATAGACTGTCTACAGTCGCATTGGCATGATTATAGTCATCAGGTACATGCTGGCCGTTATCTGCAAAAAGATCAAAGGCTGTTCCGTCTGGAGTTACATAGTTGTTAGTTGGACGAATGGACTCTTGTGGTGCAAATGCTGAGCGATCTAAACGAAAGCTATAACCTGATTGCTTCAGTCCTGAGTTTTCCCACTTTTGCTGATTTTCCAGTAGGCTTGCTAAGGCACTATCATTATTTCCATTAAGAAACTTATCAATGTGTTCCTGAGTAATTTGGACAAAACCAAGTGATTCTGCTCCAGTGGTTTCATCAAATGTTCTGGTAATTGCGGTATCACCAACTGATAATTTACCATCAGAGTTATGATCAAAGACTGAGTCTACTCTGGGAGCACTTGTAAACGCTAGCCCTCCAAAGAGTGCATTGTTTAAACGCTGTTTTTGGTTATCAGAGAGGCCGTTAGAAATATCCAACAATGGATTACTGCGATCTTCTTCAATTGCTGAAATATCTTCAGCAGTTAAGACATGATCGATAGTACGATCAAGGCCTGCAAATCCACCTGTTTGACGCAGCTTAACAATATCACCTTCACTTAGTTGATTATCACCATTTTGATCAATAGCAATACCTGTGTATTGTGTAGTGATGCCATCAAATAAATTTGGTGGTGGGATATTGTTAAAACGAGCACCGATTGCATCTTGTTGAGCTTGGCTAAGGTTTAATGTTTGAGGAAATGGATTGCCGTTAATGGCAGCAATATCATCATCGCTTAATACGATAATATGTGCAGCGTTACCAACGATGATCTCAAGTTCATCACCTGTGCTAAGTGATGAACTATTATCCTTATCAATCACTCGGAAGTTGTTTCCTGCGTTAAACCTATCTCTAATTGCACTTGCTTGATCACCTGTTAGTGTCAGTGTTTGGGTATTGTTATTGATTGCATCAAGGTCTTGCTGAGTGATGATATGATCAATCAAAATATTCCCTGCAAATCCGCCAATAGATAATTTGGCAATATCACCAACACTTAAATTGCCACTACCGTCTTGATCAATAACAGAGCGGTTGTAGACAGTTGTTCCTTGGTTAAAGTAATTGCTCAAAGCATCATGCTGAGCATTACTTAAGTTTAATTCCCGAGGAAGTGGATTTGAGTTGATTGCATTAATATCTTCAGCACTCAGTGTAATAGTTGAAACAGCATCACCACCAACGATGATTTCTAGCTCATCACCTACGCTAAGTGATTGGCTTGCATCTCTATCTAGTACACGATAGCTGCTTCCGTTACTAATATTGAATCGCTGACGGATTCCGCTATCTTGATCGCCTGTCAGCACAAGCTCTTGCGAAGCATCAACATGGCGAGCTAATTGTGCCGCTGTTACGCTGCCATCAGCAAATTGGAATTTTTCAACAGAATCTATAACATTTCTTTCGCCTGTCGCATTATTTGTAATGATAAAGCCATTAAATGCTCCTGGTAGTGGTGGATTATCAGGGATGCCGACGGTAATATTTTTTTCAATGGTGTAATCTGAGAATCTACCGCTAAAACGTACTGTATCAAATCCATCACCGCCACTTAGATTATTATTACCAGAATTGTCTTCAAGATAATCATTACCTGCACCGCCAATTAACTGGTCATTACCTTGACCTCCGTTAAGATAGTCATGTCCCTGCCCACCTCTTAGTACGTCATTGCCTCCATTACCAAAGAGTTGATCATTACCACCAAAACCTTGAATTAATTCAGCCCCATCGCCGCCTCTCAAAATATCATTGAATGGTGTTGCTTGATTCTGGTTCTGGCTGAGAATGGCATAGATAAGTTGTGAAATAATTTGTTGAATTAAATTTTGTAGCAAATGCTGTGAAAAAGGTAATTGCTGAAAACCACCACCCCATCTAGCTTGAGGGAAAAAGGAATTTACTGGGGATTGTCCTTGCACCCCTGATTCGAATGTTGAAAACCTTGACGGTACAACATTCTGTGTATTGGAAAAAACATTCATTGTTTTATTCTCCATTTGATGATTAAACGATGAACATGACTTCTTCCTCACGAATACTGAACATGCTCATAATGAAGCACAAACAACAATAAGCTCACCTTAATAGATATTTGCGCTTTTAAAGCTTAAATGGAAATAAATAAACAGAAAATATCAAATAGATGGCTTGATAAATGAATCAGACTACCTGTCCTTTGTAACGTAAAATCTTCTATTGTAAGTAGAAGTGCACACACATTTAACAATTTACTGGTCTATTTTCCGCTATTCAAGCCATTCTCTCAGTCGTGTAGCACGGCTATGCTTCTTCGATAATGAATGAATATCAAAAAATATCCTTCGCAAATTTTGTTAAATTAATTATGTACTCCTACTTAGAGTGATTAGCTTTAGCTCGGAGGCATCCAAAGTACTCTCTCTGGCAATATCAGCAATCGTTTTATTGAGTTCAGGATGCATAACATTAGGGGCAATTTCAGCTAGCGGAAATAACACAAAAGGATATTTGAGGATTTCTTTACGTGGCAAGTCACGTTCTGGCTGTAGAATTAAATCATCATAGAGCAATAGATCAATATCTAGCGTTCGAGAGCTAAACTTTTCACTATTACGTTCACGAAAATGTTGGCTTTCAATGCTTTTTAAGTATTGCTCAAAATCATTAACAGATAACTCTGTTTCCAAGGCTGCGGCTAGGTTATAAAATGATTCACCATCAAAACCAAACGCTTCTGTTTCATAGATATTTGAAAACCTGATTTCTGGGTAATCCTTCTGCAACTGCATCATACCTGACTGGATATTTTTCTCTTTATTAATATTGCTACCAATATTGAGATAAACTTTTGCCTTGCGGTATCTTTCGATAGATACACCAACTTCACTAGAGTCTTTCACAGCATAAGGCTTGCCTAGTGTTAGTTTTATCCATGGGATATGCATATCGTACAAAAGCATGTCTGCGATTCGTTCAGCTAATGTTTCGACTAATTGGAATTCAGAATCAATAGCCAGTTTTTTGATACGTTGTGCGGCTTCTTTATAATTTAATGTGTCGATAATATTATCAGAGGCTGCAGGCTTGCGGTTATCCCAGCCCATTTCTAAATCAATACGAATTTCTTGTTTTATGCTGCGTTCCCAATCATAAATACCGATTAATACATCGATACGCAAATCACGGATGTAAACAATATCCATTAGCTATGTCCTGTTACTGAGTTTTTGCATTGTAACAGTCAGAAGTTAATAGGAGGAGGGGGATTAAAACCAAAAAAGGCATAATCTATACTTGGAGGTATAGATTATGCCCTGCTTGATTCGAGCTTGATTAAAACTCGCCAGTTGCTCCAGCGGTGAGGATATCTAGCATTTTACCATTCGTTTCAATGGCAATTTTGTTCAACCCAGGTGGTAGTGCAACGCTATTAATGACCATATCCAGATTAAGCATTTCTAACCAAAATTTACCCTTGTTATCTTCAACCAATGCGATACGACATGGCATATAGGCTGCAAAAATTGTATTGAATTTAACCAGTTTCATGGCGTCTTCAGGATTACAATATTGGAAAATTTCTAAGCGAGGAGAATCTATACCACGGGCTTCCAGTTCTTTAGAAACAGGTTGATGAGCAACGGCTTTCATATTTAATTCAAGCGCTTTAGATTTCATTGCCTCAATAGCGTCATCAGGCTTGATATCATCTTTTATAGCCATTTTAAGCACGGTTTGAGTAATCGACTCGATTTTGACAGATTGTGTATTGCCGCTACTCTCAACTCTTTCAGGTACTTTTGGTGCATCAGGCTGGGCAGGTTTCTCTGGCACGGGAGGTTTTACCATTGCAATAAGTGGCATATCTGGTACATCGGGATAGCCTTTTTCTGGTGCAAATGGAATGGTTGCAATATAAGCAAAGATGTCGTTGAGTTCTTGCTTTGAATACTCATCAAAGGTCTCATCTTCAGGGTCATTATCATGATAGCGGTGTTTAGCCTTGAAAAAATCGGTCTCTCTTATAAGGTACTCAGTGTATTGCCCCGCTAATGGAGGAGAGTCTTTCTTTGCTTTACCATTCGCTTTTTTGCCATGACAGGTTTTACAGTCATCCATAAATAACTCTTTGCCTTTCACAGGATCACCCTGCATCGGTTTGGGGATTGTGAGAGGGTAATGTTTATCTAGATCAATAGCGGCTAAAAAAGCAGCAAGATCTTTTGATTTTTTCTCATCTAAGTCTCTCATGCCACCAATCTCAAGCATCGATAAGCTAAAATCATCAGAGCGGTTGCCTTCTTTGTATTTTTTTATTTGCTCTAATACATAGTATTCAGGCATACCTGCAAGGCGGGGGTACAAGCCACCAATGATACCTTGAGCAAATTGGCCATGACACAAAGCACATTTTTTGTAGAGTTCAGCACCATTTTTGATATCAATAGCATCTGAGCTGTCTTCTGCCTTTTTTACATCTTCGGCTGAAGCTTGGTTGGTAAATAATAAAATAAAAAGCAAGAACAGCTTTAGAATTGTGTCCAGTCTCATAATTCCTCCTCGAATATAGAATGGTAAACTTAATCAGGTTTTAGTCTTTGAATAGTGTTGATGTTGCTAGCCAATACCCTACATTGCCCGAATATAAATCAGGGTGTAACTATACCGATACCTTCCATGAAAATTATTAATCTATGTTGATTTTTGATACATATCGAACATACAAGCTCTGCTCTTCTCCTTATCCTCTTGTCTGAATTCATGAACTGTTAAACCAAATGAGAATCCAAGCCTTCTGAAAACAGGTGTAAAAGAGGGGGAATAATTTAAGCAGGAGTTGCTATGGATCAGCAATATCGTAGTCAGGATGGTTCACACAATAATTTAAAAAACACCTATTGGGGTAAAGTGGGCATCCATTTTCTTCGTGATGCACCTGCGGCGTATGCGGATGGAGCTTCTGCAATGGCTGAACGTGTGCGTAGCCGAACTGGGGAGAATGTTCCTAATCCACGTGATGTTAGCAATACCCTTTGTAAAGAGATACCCACAAAAATTAAATCAAGTGGCCTTTCTGATTTTATGTGGCTATGGGGGAAGTTCTTAGAAAATGAGTTGGCATTAATTGAATTCGCTGACCCGTTAGAAGTTGCTGATATTTCTGTTCTACCGGGTGATCCTGTTTTTGATAAAGGTGGTATTATTCCTTGCACTCGATCACGTTATGATACAAGCACTGGAACAGGGAGTGGCAATCCACGCCAACAACTTAACTTTCAAACGGCATTTCTTGATGCTTCCAGTATCTACAGCACGGACTTAGTTCGAGCATCCGCCTTACGGCGATTTGATGGTACAGGTCGCTTGAAAACCTCATCTTCATTACATGGTAGTTTGTTGCCTTATAATCATGCAGGTTTTGCCAATACATCGCCATCACCTAAAGACAATCCATCAAGCTATTTTTTATCAGGTGATGTAAGGGTCAATGAACATGTATTTCTAACGGCATTGCACACCGTATTTATGCGAGAACACAACCGTCTTTGTTTAGAGTTACCACGACGTTTTCCCTTATTGGCGGGGGATGATGAGGCAACTTACCAAATGGCAAGAAAGATTGTCGGAGCGATTATTCAGTCGATTACCTACAATGAATATTTACCTTTGTTATTAGGCGAAGGAGCAATTCCTTCATATAAAGGTTATTTAGAAGAGGTGAACCCCTCAATCAGCAATACTTTTGCCGTAGTTTCCTTTCGTCTAGGGCATAGCATGGTTTCAAGCAAATTACGGCTTGGACGATCTAAAAACACGCTGCCACTGTATGAGTCTTGTTTTAATCCACGTTTATTAAATTACACCAGCGTAGAGCTATTGCTAGAAGGACGTTTTAATCAGCAGATGAATGAGTTAAATACGCAAATTACGGATGATGTGAGAAATTACGTTCTAAATTATTCAGGGGGCGAGGCTCAAAGCTTCCTAGATTTTGCTGCACTAAATATTCAACGTGGGCGTGACCATGGCATTCCTGATTACAACACGGTTAGAGAAGCCTTTGGTTTAACACGGGTTGCAGATTTTGCAGATATTACAGTAGATCATAAGATACAAGATGGTTTGGAAAAGTTATATCAATCTGTTGATCATGTTGACCCATGGATAGGTGCTTTGGCAGAAGATGCAATTGCAGGTTCACAAGTTGGGGCTTTGAATTATACGGTATTACGTGACCAATTTACGCGTTTACGGGATGGTGATCGTTATTGGTTTGAGAATGACCCTATGTTACGAGAGATGAAAGGGGCATTATCTAAAATCAGACTTTCAAATATATTAAGACGAAATACTAATATCCGTAATGTGCCTGATAATGTATTCAAAGTGAAA
>JALVRY010000025.1 GCA_027024625.1 Thiotrichaceae bacterium | reverse complement strand
GTCGAACGAGCTAGAACAGCTTTGTTGCAGAGTCTACCCTTAGGATCAATTCCATTTGGAAACTATACGGTACTCTATGATGGAAAGGGTGAGATACGCTACGGTGGGGCAGCAACACTAATCGAAAGTAAGCCTGAATATGGTTATGACATTATTAAATTAGACCCTGATTTATACCGCCAAACAAACCGTCTCATTATTACCATCACAGAAACTGACGCAGCACCTAATTATATTAGAAACATCAGAGTCATTATGCCAGGTGGCATTTGTGCATCTAATCCTTATGTACGAGTAGATGAAAAAAATACCTGCCAAAACAATGACTATCAATCGTTTGTTAGTTTGTTAAATGAGGATAGAAATACCATAGTCTTTAACCCTGACTACCTGCGTTTTTTAAAAGACTTCCGCGTATTGCGTACCATGAACCTAATGGAAGCCAGCCCACGCCGCCCGAATCGTCATTATATTCCACTTTGTGAAGACCTTAGTGAAGCGGAATACCTTGATTGTGTAACACAGCCTATTGACTGGAATCAGCGAGCAAAAATGGACGATGCTACATGGGGAGGATCATTTCGTACTGTTGTAACTAAGCGACACGGCGTACCTTTAGAAGTCGTTGTCGCTCTTGCGAATCAGCTTAATATTAGCCCTTGGTTTAATATTATGCACAATGCCGATGATGATTATGTTCGACAATATGCCAGCTATGTGCGAGACCACCTAAAAGCAGGCCTAAAACCATATATAGAATACAGCAACGAAACATGGAACACAGGCTTCTGGGGAGCACATTATACACAAGCAATGGGCTATAAAATGGGGCTAGATAAGCCAATTTACGCCTTTCGTGATGCTGATTACAGTGCCAGAGTGCGTTACTACTCACTGCGTTCTGTTGAAATATTCAAAATATGGGAAGATGTTTACGGCAGAGCGGATAAATTAGTACGGATTATCGGCTCTAACCAGACCTCCATCCCGACATCCAAAGATATTCTAGAATATAAAAATGCCTATAAACACATTGATGCTGTCGCAATTGGACCATATTTTTACGGCTGCTGGAACAGAGAAGCCGAACAATGCCAAGATACTAAGTTGATACCTGAAGTGTTATCCGAAGTAAAATCTGTTGACGATGTATTCCGCATTTTCAAGCATAGCTATAATCCACAAGTAAAAGATTTCAGAAAACGTGGTGATCCTTATGGCATAGCCTCAATTATCAATCTAATGAAACGCCAAGCAGACAATGCAAAAAAATTCGGGGTAGACCTCTTTGCCTATGAAGGGGGGCAGCATCTTAATGTCCGTTGGCGAGAAGGCTTTGATGAATTTGGAGCAGAAGACACCAAAATTCACCGTATTTTTGAAAAAGCTAATCGTGACCCACGCATGAAACAGCTTTATTTACAACTACTCAAAGGATGGAAAGATGCAGGAGGAAAGCTATTTGTCATGTTCACCATGCCACAAACATTCCACCGCTGGGGCAGCTTTGGAATTAAAGAGTTTCTAAATGCTTCACGAAAAGACTCACCTAAATATGATGCAATAATGACAATGCAGGAAGAGGTTGGGAGGCCTTGGTATTAGGTTCTGGCGTTACGATTTTCAAAGTTAAGCACACCGCTTTAGTTTCATTTCGCTAATGTATTGTGCTGAAAACAAACCAGCTTTTAATCTGCGTTTATCTGCGTGCATCTGTGGTTAATTTTAATTAAGTGTAACATCAGTGAATAAATAGAGATGTCCTCTAGTCTGTGACTCGGTTATTCAGGTATCATACCCCCTTTCTCAAAGTCTAAAACAGAGTATCAAAACCATGTTGATCCTTTCTGGTTCTAAAGCCCTTTCTGATTTTCGTAAAACCAAGCTATTAAACACCCTTCAAGCCAAGATTCCCCATTTGCAGGATATTCAAGCCGAATACGTGCATTTTGCTAAAACATCGCAGGCATTAAGTGATGCTGAGATGGAGAAGCTAGAGCAAATCCTTGACTATGGTGAGGATGATCAAGAGATTGAGGAGGCAGGTGAGTTATTTTTGATTACCCCGCGTGCTGGCACGATTTCCCCGTGGTCAACCAAGGCAACTGACATTGCCCATAACTGCGGATTAGAAAATCTGGAGCGATTAGAACGCGGCATTGCTTATTATGTGCAATCGGAGCAGCCATTAACGGATGCCGAGCGTGGCATTATCGATCAGCAGATTCACGACCGCATGATCGAATCAACACTAAAAAATCTATCCGATGCAACCGCTTTATTTGATGAAGCCGAACCTGCCCCCGTTATCGTCGTAGATATTAGTGACGATGCCGAAGCCGCTTTGAACAAAGCCAATACAGAGCTAGGACTCGCCTTATCTGATGATGAAATCGAATACTTAGCCGAAAATTACTCTCGCTTAGGTCGCAATCCCACCGATATAGAATTAATGATGTTTGCACAGGCGAACTCAGAACATTGTCGCCATAAAATCTTCAATGCCGATTGGGTGATTGATGGTGAGAAAAAGGAAGAAACCCTGTTTGGCATGATTCGCAACACTTATCACAACCAGCCAGATGGCATACTCTCTGCCTATAAAGACAATTCATCGGTGATTACAGGGCATGATGCGACTCGTTTTGTACCAGACAATACCACGGGAAAATACGGCTATAGCGAAGAACCCGTCCACTTAATTATGAAAGTGGAAACGCACAACCACCCCACCGCAATTTCACCTTTCCCCGGTGCAGCGACAGGTTCAGGCGGTGAGATTCGTGACGAAGGGGCAACAGGGCGTGGCTCTAAACCAAAATCAGGTTTAACGGGCTTCTCGGTGTCTAATCTGCGTATTCCCAATTATGAACAGCCTTGGGAAAAAGATCACGGCAAGCCCGACCGCATCGTTTCAGCACTAGATATTATGCTCGAAGGCCCAATTGGTGGTGCGGCATTTAATAATGAATTTGGTCGCCCGAATATTGCGGGTTATTTCCGCACATTTGAAATGGATGTACCTGCCGCAGAAGGTTCTGAATTACGCGGTTATCACAAGCCGATTATGTTGGCTGGTGGTATGGGAACAATCCGCGAGCAGCATATCGAGAAAAACGATATTCCCGCAGGTACACCGATTGTTGTCCTCGGTGGCCCTGCGATGTTGATCGGCTTAGGTGGTGGTGCAGCCTCGTCAATGACCAGCGGAAGCAGTGCAGAAAATCTCGATTTTGCTTCAGTACAACGTGGTAATCCAGAAATGGAACGTCGTTGTCAGGAAGTTATTGATCGTTGTGTGGCATTAGGTGAGGAGTCACCAATTGTTTCCATTCACGATATTGGAGCGGGTGGATTGTCTAACGGCTTGCCTGAAATTATCAACGATGCAGGTCGCGGTGGTGTGTTTGAATTACGCAATGTCTTGAACGATGAGCCAAGCATGTCGCCAATGGAAATCTGGTGTAACGAAGCTCAAGAGCGTTATGTGATAGCGATTGATAAAGACCGTTTGGATATATTCCTAGCCATTTGTGAACGTGAGCGAGCTTTGGTTGCAGTGGTTGGTGAAGCCACTAAAGAGCAGACTTTAATCGTCCATGATGAATTATTCGACAATAATGCGGTTGATTTGCCGATGGATGTATTGCTAGGTAAAACGCCAAAAATGACCCGCGACGTGGAGCATGTGGTATTTGATCGTCCTATTTTGGATTTGTCGGGGATAAAATTGGAAGATGCGGTCGAGCGAGTGCTACGTTTGCCAACTGTTGCCTCCAAATCATTTCTTATCACCATTGGCGACCGCACGGTAACAGGCATGGTGACACGCGACCAGATGGTAGGGCCTTGGCAAGTGCCTGTGGCGGATGTGGCTGTGACCTGCATAGATTATAAGTCCAACAAAGGCGAATCAATGGCGATGGGCGAACGCACACCGCTTGCTTTGGTTAGCCCAGAAGCATCGGGACGCATGGCAGTTGCTGAGGCAATCACCAATATTGCCGCCTCTAAAATCAACAAGATTTCTGATATTCGCCTATCGGCAAATTGGATGGCAGCGGCAGGGCATACGGGCGAGGATGCAGCCCTGTTTGATACTGTTAAGGCGGTGGGTATGGAAATTTGCCCAGAATTGGATTTGGCGATACCTGTCGGCAAAGATTCGTTATCCATGAAAAACATCTGGCAGAAAGATGGCAAAGATATGGCAATGGCAGCTCCGCTTTCGCTAATCGTCACCGCTTTTTCACCTGTTGCCGATGTGCGTAAAACGCTAACACCGCAACTGCGTACCGATAAAGGTGAGACTGACCTCATATTAATTGATTTAGGTGCGGGCAATAATCGCTTGGGTGCATCGGCATTAACGCAGGTGTTTGAGCAGGTCGGTAATGAAGTCCCTGATGTGGACGATGCAAGTAAGGTTCGAGCATTTTTTGATGTGATTCAGCAATTAAATCAAGATGATAAATTGTTGGCTTACCATGACCGTTCGGATGGTGGATTGTTGGCGACGATTACTGAGATGATGTTTGCGGGGCATTGCGGGGTGGATATTGATATTTCTGGCATGGGCGAATCCGCTTTGCATACCCTATTCAACGAAGAACTCGGTGCAGTCATTCAGGTAAGCCATGACGATATTGATAATGTAATGCAAGCCTTGGATGTGGCAGGTTTGGGCGATATGACCCACGCCTTTGGCATTCTCAATGATGAAGATGAGCTGCGAGTGCATTCGGACGAGCAGATCATCTATCAAGAAAAGCGTAGCTCTTTGCAAAAATACTGGGCAGAAAATAGCTACCAAATGCAAGCACTCCGCGACAATGCCGATTGTGCCAAGCAGGAGTTTGAGCGTTTAGATGATGAAAATGATGGCGGAATGCCAATTGATGTGACCTTTGATCTTGATGACGATATTGCAGCTCCATTTATCAGCACGGGTGAACGCCCCTCAGTTGCTATCTTGCGAGAGCAGGGCATCAACGGGCAAGTCGAAATGGCTGCGGCGTTTGATAAAGCAGGCTTTAATGCGGTAGATGTCCACATGACGGATATAATCTCTGGTCGCGTTAGCCTAAAAGATTTTAAAGGGCTGGTTGCTTGTGGCGGATTCTCTTACGGGGATGTTTTAGGAGCTGGTGGCGGTTGGGCAAAAACGATTTTGCTTAATGAAAAAGCCCGCAATGAATTCGATGCCTTCTTCCACCGTGATGATGTGTTTGGCTTGGGAATCTGTAACGGCTGCCAAATGCTATCGCAACTCAGTCACATGATTCCAGGTGCAGAGCATTGGCCTCGTTTCCATAAAAATACATCGGAACAATTTGAAGCACGCTATGCAATGGTTGAGGTACAGCCATCGCCATCTATCTTCCTACAAGGCATGGAAGGCTCAAAGCTACCGATTGCTGTGGCTCATGGTGAGGGCAGGGCGGTGTTTGGTAATGCATCACCCGAGACCGTGCTAGATGAAGGGTTGGTGAGTTTGCAATACATTAATAATGAGGGTGCAGCAACGGAACATTACCCTGAAAATCCCAACGGTTCACCCGATGGAATCACAGGGCTGACCAGTATAGATGGGCGATTCACTATTATGATGCCGCATCCAGAGCGATTATTTAGAACCGTTCAGTATTCTTGGAGTCCAGATGAATGGGCAGAAGATGGCCCTTGGATGCGTATGTTTAGAAATGCCCGTGTTTGGGTAAAATAATTGGTATAAATCAATATAGGTTATATTTCTTTTGTGCCTAGTCAGTAAACTGGGCGGGTTTATTATCGATATGTTTCTATCGGTGGATGTATGTGGAACTTAATTCTGACTCAGGTTAAATGTAAATACGGATTCAGGATGATTATATTTTTTAGGAGAGAGGTTTAATGAAAAAATTAGTATTAGCAATTGCTGCGAGTTTATTGGTATCAACACCGTTTGCAGTAATGGCAGATGGAGCATCTATTGCAAAAGAGAAGTGTGCAGCTTGTCACGGTGAAGATGGTAATAGTACAGATGGTAAAGTACCTAGCATTGCAGGTTTATCTGTGGATGGTATGACTGACATGATGAGTCAGTATAAAGCTGGCGATCGTACAGGTGATAAATACACACCAGAAGGTGGTGAAGAAACTGATATGAATGCAGTGACTAAGGATTTATCTGATGATGATTTAAAAGCTGTGGTTGAGTACTATGTTGGTCAGGAGTTTAAGCCAGCAGATCAAGAAGCTGATGCAGAATTAGCAAAAGCGGGTGAGAAAGTTCACAAAAAGTCTTGTGAGAAGTGTCACTCAGAAGGTGGAGCTAGCTCGGAAGATGATACTGGAATCTTAGCAGGTCAGTGGAAACCTTACTTAACTGAACAATTTAAAGAGTTCAAAGAAGGTGAACGTGATATGCCTAAGAAAATGGCAAAGAAATTCAAGAAATTATCTGATGATGATATAAAAGCATTGATTGAGTACTACGCAAGTCAAAAGTAAGTAAAATATTACACCATTACAGTATCCACTTTAACAATCTGTTTAGAGTGGGTGCTGTGATTTCCTCCTTATTCCATAATAAATCAATATTTAGAATAAAAATTCAGCAAATATAACTATTCTTTACTATATATAGCCTATGTAATCGTTAAGGCTGTATCGAATGCTTTGTTGGAATAGATTTAAATCCCTTTTATCTACAATACGTTCATCCCTACTTTCGTGGAGAGGCTTCATTTATTGGTGGGATACATTTGCCCTTGTCATACGGTATTCTTGTCGTTTTGGTTCGAATAATGATTTCATTCTAAGAATTGCACCACTAAGAGATAAGACTGGAGATGATTACCGTAATTACTTTCCTCCTCCTTTGTACGGCATTCCTCCTCATAAAAGGGTTGGGATAGAAGAGAAGGGTGGTAAGTATGCAAAGTATGGTTTATTTCTTTGGCCTGATTATCTTTATAAATATGTGCGTTATTATTTTTTGTTGTTGTTAGCAACTTTACTGCCCTTTTACTTTCTCTACGTCAATTACCATGAAATGATTATTTATGCATTTGGTATATTGATATTTTTCAGCTTATTGTTACGTTTTCTCTTTATTCTATTTGCATTATTTTCTCCCCCTGTTTTGAGTAAAGTATGGGAATTGTGGCCAGAGTCGCAATATCATCGCTTTCTTACGGTTCCGCATTTTTCTGATATTGCTCGTGGTGATAAAGGGCATGATCCTAATCCGTACTGGAAACCAGATAAGAGTGGTTCTTTATCGCATCAACCTATGTATTACCGAAAAGGGAAAAATACTCTGCAAGAAGTCATTTTGCATTTGGCTATTTTTGATTTTCTTTTTCATCCAAAAGGTAAAATTGGTGAGGATGAAAAGGCAAGCAAAAGCCTGAAGATGAGAGGCTGGTTCTATCTCTTAAGTCCTGCTGTTATTTCATACTTTTTATTACTGATTTGCTTTTTTGTATCGGCTTATTTCTATCCTAATAATTTGAGTGATTTATGTAATTATAAAATGAAACAAATACCAGCATTATTACGGATGCCCTATTTTTATACTTTTCTTGTTGTGATTTGGTCTGCTATCACTTTTAGACTGATTATGAGGCAAATGAGGTTCTTGGAAAAGTTGCAAAGAGAGGTGAGAGAAGGCTACTACAA
>JALVRY010000024.1 GCA_027024625.1 Thiotrichaceae bacterium | reverse complement strand
GTCCTATATCCACAGTTTTTGCGTTGTTTTTGATCCGCTCGATTATTTCATCTCGTGACGTATCTCTTACAATGTCTGCGGGTGGATATTCCGCAGGTGGTAAAATAACGGGTGCTAATTGCTCGAGTAAAATATCAAGTTTTTCTTTTTCTAAATTCATGTGTATAACCTCCTAAATAGTTGATAAGGCTCGTTTGCTCATCATGGTGTTTTGAATATTGTGGCTATTCTATTGAAACATTTAGGGTGCTAATGTCAGTTAAGTGACAGTTCAGCTATTTTTTGAGTTTTTATTGGGAAAAAATATTTAGGAGGTATTAAGGTTATCCACTCGTTTGCGAGAGGAAGCATGTTAGAATTCATGCACTTTTACAGCGTTGTGGTTTTTGATGTGCCTAGTAATTTACCTATAAAAAATACGATACCATTAAGTGGAAAGCTGGTTCAGCAGTCTTATTTGTTTTCGGCTCTTCCAGAAAAGTTGTTACATGAAATGTCTGAACATTTTAAAGCGGAACGATGGAAGAAAAAGACATATATCGATCCAAATATGCTCCAGCAACGTTTCTTTTTATTGCTAGAAGGACGGATTGAAATGATCCGAACAAATCCAGATACAGGACGTAGTATTACGCTGGACTTATTACACCCTGGTGATGGGTTTGATGTGGTTATACTACTCGATGGTCAACCACATGAAATGCAGTACTCTCCACTAGAAGAGTTGAAAGTTATTTCTGTCCCGATCGAGAAAATACGCCAATGGATATGGACTTATCCCGAGCTTAATCGTCAATTTATGCCTTATTTAGCTCAAAAAATGCGTGATCAGGAGGATAAAACAACTGACTTTGCTTTATACGATACCATTACGCGATTAAGCCGAATTATTTTACAGAATATCAATAAAATAAAATCATATACTGGTTTAGCGGATGATGAGCATAAACAACATCTGATCACTGGTTTATCAGATGAAGTGCTTGCTCGGATGGTTGGTTCAGTAAGACAAGTAATAAATCAACACCTGCAATATTGGAAAAAGCAGGGGGTTATTGATAAAGCACGCAATAAAATCATGATTAATGACTTACAAGCCATTATTGATGATGCCAATAATACATCATCAAAATTCTAAAGTTTATTCACTGTACTAGCTACACTCTTAGCTGTTGCATAGCTTGCCTGACCATTTCAAGTGAGCCAACGAAGACAAACATCCTGTAATGCTTGCTTCCGCGTGGATTACCTTCTCTAAAAACAGCATTCCACTTTGGTACATCGAAGTTTAATAAGAAAGCTCCGTAACCTATGCCGCGTTGCGGTAAATCGGGTGACCATACCCCCATAGCGTATTGCCCATCAGCAGTTGAAGCAATGATAGGTTTATCTTGTTCAGTAAAAGTATTTGGAGTGACGTGATAGGGTTTTACAGTACCAGATTGATATGTCCAAAAATGATTAAAATCTTTTGGCATATACCCCGTGAGAGCTTCAAATACGCCATATTTGTAAGTTCTATCACTTGGAATATCATACTGAACACTATACTGAATCACATTAGGCATACCCTTGTAGCCAAGCGTTACACGCTTATGCAACACATGATTTGATAATTTTGAATTATCGACAGGGTTCCAGTAAGCCATTTGAGTGGATGTTGAAAGGCTTAGATTATCGGGTGATTTTCTTATGCCAATTAAGGCAGAATATCTATCTTCCGAGCCTCCACCACCCTCTGTAGGATTAAAGCCTTCCCCTAAATTATTAAAGCTAGATGCGGACTGCAATAGGCGACCATGATCATAATCATCAATAAATTCTTTGCCATGCCACTTTAGTGAGCAGATAGCCCCTGCATGATTTTTACAGGCAGAAAGTGTTATTTGATCGTTCTGTATTGTGCTGACGACATCAGCTTTTACCGCTTTCTGTTTATCGGTTCTTCTATTATTTTTAGAACCTAAAACTGCTGCGATAGCTGCGACTCCAATTGTTCCGTAGATTAAAGCCTTTTGCCCAGTAGAAAGTGAAGAGTCGTGTTCAGGGTAGTCGCCTGAACTATTAGTACTGCACGCAGAAAGAGAAATTGTAAGGAAAACAATAATTAATCGTTTTGTAATAGCTGTATTTGCAATTATTTTATGCATCTTAATCTGTAGCAGTGAATTCCGTTGTACTTAAGTCAGCATTATTGGATAAAAGTTGCACTTTATGAAAGAAAAAATCGAGCTAGGAATACTGCTTTTTGATAATAGGGAGCTGTATGGAGTTAGCATAACTTTTGTATAAAAGCTGTTCTAGCTTTATCGTGCTAATGGATATAGCAGTAATTTGTTTTTTTATTGGATTCATAGCATTTTTGCTAGCTCATCAAATAATACTTTTTCGTTTCTATAATATTTTTGAGATTGCTAAGAACTTTTTATATCTTTTCTACTTGCTTCTTACTACGACGAAACCCTGTTAACCAACTTGGCTCTTTGCGAGATGCCTCAGACATCCCACTCAATTCCTGCACCATATATTTAACACTCTCGACAACTTGCTCTAATTGCTTAACCACATCTTTACTAGCTTGTTCTGGCAGTATGCCGTTTTCTAAGTTCTCAGCGATAAGCTGTAGCTGCACACCCAGAGAATTATCTTGTTGTGATTTCAGCAATACTTTTTGCAGTGTCTTTAATCCAGTAGAAATACTCTCCAACTGGATCACCGCTTCTGTACTAGCAGGTTGGTCTAATTTTTGCTGGATTCCACCTAGCTGTTCGGCTATTAATTTTTGTCCATTATTTTGTGATAATGCGGTGTTTATTGCTTGCAGATTATCGACTAGCTGATCCAATTGGCTTGCCATTATCGCTTGTGCGTCTTGTTGGTTTAGTGCTTCGCTGATGTTTTGTAATTTACCTGCAATTTGTCGCCCGACTTCAAACTCTTGATCATCGGCGAGTTTATTACGTTGGTAATCCTGTTTGATTTTTTCCCAGCGTTCTTGCTCATCATCTGTCATATTACCGCGTAATTCTGCCAGTTTGAGTAGGTTTTCTTCTGCTCCGCTGGTCAATAGCTGTGCTTCTCCCACGTAATGATCTGCGATCATTTGCATGAGTTCATCTTCATTCATAATGGCGGAAACTTTTTCTGCCATTTTGTTCATATTGCGGTAGCTGCCTTGTAATTTGAATGGTGGCTCAGTGCGGTATTCATCCGATTGAGCTGCGGATGCAATGTACTGTTGGTTAACTTTTAGCACCACTTCTTGAATGCGGAATAGCTTTTTTAATACTTCGATAATCTCATTGCGTTCGGCACTGCTGTAGTCGTGGCTGAGGTCGGTGCTGTTGATTGGTTTGCCTTTTGCCATGTCGATTAGCTTATACACATCGCTCATTTCGCGGGTGGCTAAGGGAGCAAGCACGGCATTGGAGGTAAGCGTATTTTCGATATAAGAAAGTGAGAATGCTTCTTCTGCACCGCCTAAAATATCGCCTAAATTGTAAATATCAGCACGGTTTGCCAACATATCGGGGATTTTAAACGCCTCGCCCGACTCGGTATAAGGATTACCCGCCATAACGATGCAAAACTTCTTGCCCCGCATATCGTAGGTTTTTGCCTTGCCTTTCCAGATGCCTTCGATGCGACGTGTGCCGTCACTGAGTGAGATAAATTTCTGCAAAAACTCAGGGTCGGTGTGCTGAATATCATCCAGATACAGCATGACATTATTGCCCATCTCCAGCCCCATGTTGAGCTTGATTAGCTCTTGACGGGATGCAGAATCAGGGGCGTGTGCAGGGTCTAGCGACAGCACATTATGCCCCAATGATGGACAATTGATCTTCATAAACACCAGCCCCAAACGGCTTGCCACGTACTCCATCAGCGTGGTTTTACCGTAACCTGGCGGTGAAATCATCATCAACATGCCCATTAAATCGGAGCGTTTACTTTCGCCAACCGTACCCATTTGCTTGGCGAGATTGTCACCAATTAGCGGCAGATATTGTTCATTAATTAAACGGTTACGCACAAAGGAAGATAAGGGGCGTGGCTTGAATTCTTCCAAACGCAATTCTTCACGTCGTCGCTCAATGACCTCAGCTCGTAAAGCATGATAGTGATGATAGCTTGGCACGACGGCTTGAGCGTGGTGTTGATAGCGGCTTAAAAACTGATCCAGTGATAAGGCAAGCGTCTGTTTTTTGATCAGCGGATGCTCACCCATTAAGCCAGTAACCTCAAACGCCAGTGCGGTATCGTTGTTTTTATACTCGATACCTTTGGCGATAATCAAAGCAACGGCTTCGGGTATGTAGTTTTCGCCTTGCGGATTCTCTTGCGACTGCAACATTGCCGTCAGCCATGATTCCACCAGTGACCATTGTTGGGCGGGTTGACCGTCTAGCTTGGCGAGTGCGGTGTCGAAATCATCCCAGATATTTGCCACATCGAGACTACGGCGTAGTTCATCGGCAAGTTTTCGGGCGTATAAACTGCTGGTAAAACGTGGTTGATCGGCTGCTAATTCCAAAACCAAATATTCAGCAACAGCCACCCCCCGTAGAGACAAGGCACTGCCTTGTCTATCCACGCCATTTCCACTGTCAGTATTAGATTCACCATAGACAACGTGGGTGAATTGATCAAACTGGTTTTGAATTTCTGTTTGTAGCAATTTTTGAGCATCCCCTCGCCCAAATACTTGTTTCATCTGCATGGCAGACTTTGCCCGTTCGCACCATGTTTTCTGTGGTTCTTGCTCCCTAGTTGCAGCCCAAAAAACAGCCGCCAAACCACGATGCAAGGGATCAAACCGCAACAATCCCGCTGTCTGTTGCAATGGCAAAATCTCTGCCAATAATTTAGCCGCATCGTGATCGTGTATGCCTTTTTCATAACCCTCTTTATAACGCGGTGCGGCAAAGTTTTTCACGGTTTCCAGTAAAGCATCGGGATGATTTACCTGCTGCTGCAAAGCTTCTAAACTTAGCCCATCTTCCCCCTTATCTGCCGCTGCTAAAATCTGCCCCGCCAAATACTCCGCACGGTAAAAATTATCCGTTTCCGATGGCAAATTCTGCTGCCAATAATCACGTAATTCATTGAGTTCTGGCACATCCACAGGCTCGAAAAAATCTGTGCCTGTTAGGTGAATATGCAGGGCATCGCCACGCGGTAAAATGGTTAAATCTAGCTCTTGCGTGTTGACGCTAAAGCGGTGTTTCGCCCCCAGTTTGATGACATTACCGCCATCTTCGTAGATTTCAGTTTTATCGCGTAGGCTTCTAAATGCCTGATCTTTGCCCGATTTCAGGCGAGATTCAATATCCTCCGCCTTAACGCTGTCATCCAGTTCACGCAAGCTTTCGGCGATGCTGCGTACCTTCATAATCAAGCTGTCAGAGGCGTAGAAGGTGTTTAATTGCTCAACATCTTGGAATTTTTCCGTGCGTCGTTGAATAGAATTGAGGATGCGGTTGGCGGCATCTTGCAAGTTCTGTGCTTTGCGTTGTCGCTCGTCAACTAAGGTCTGTTTGTGAGACTCAAAGGTCTCGTAGATTTCATCCCGCTTGCTGATAATATCGCCAAGGAATTCATCGTATTCGCTAAACTGGCTTTCCAATTCCTCCAACTGGATTAGCAAACGGCTTAATTGTTCGTCAGTTTTATCGGGCGTGGTCGATAAGCTCAAGGCGTTGGATATGCTTTGGCTAAACAGCTTAAATTGGGCAGAAAATTGAGCAATCGACTCGGCTGATCCCAAGTCTTTTTTCTTGTGTCTGGCTCTGGCTTTGGTCTGATTCAGCTTGGCGTAGATTTCTGAAATAGCATCAATAATAGCCGTGCGGACAGTCGCATCGTCCACTTTGAGGCTTGCCATTAATTCGGATAATAAATCCAAATCGGCAGACATTTTATCCAGCCCAGCGATAGGCTCGTCCAATGCTTTGCGGGTTTTTACTGTCTCTAGCTGTTGCTCTAAGGCGTTGAGTTTTTCTGCATAGGGCTTGAGTGCCTTGTCGCTGGAAAGGAATTTTACCGTGTCCTCACCAAGCTGATCTTGCACCGTTATTAAGTCGCTATCCATCGTGCTAAGGGCATCGCGGTCGATATAGCGATACTCTTTGATGGTCGCCAAATGTCCGCGTTGTTGGCGGATACGGGTGAGGGCATCGACAAAATCTTCCACCTTGTACCAGCTATCGGGCAGGATGCTGGCGATAATTTCCCGCTGTGTTGCCTCGGCTTGCTGGATGGCTTCGCTGGCTTGTTTTTGGATAGCTTCGACTTTTTCGAACTCATCCAGCACCAATTCTGAGGTTTGAGCGATGTCCTGTAAGAGTTGATGAATGTCGCTTAATTGCTCGTCACTGAGCCAATAATAAGCATCAAACAAGCGGTGGGTATTTTGGATTAACTGATTATATTGAGCGGAGGAAATGCTCTGATTATCAATTTCCCGTGTGATGCTGTAGAGATCAGAAATACCGCGAACCAGCTCGCCATTGCCAATTTTGGCATAAAATCCCGTGCCTTCTGGCTGTTGTGCGGCATAGTCTTCCGAGGTGAAAGGTGTTTGCCAAATCTGCATGGGGTGCGTGCGGGTGGCTTCGCCTTCGGCATTGAAAATTACCATCGTACCGTCTTGCAGAATGGCGTAACCATGCCCGAAAAGTGGATTTTGCAGACTTTTTTCGATTAAATTATAAGAATATAAAGCGGATTCGCCTTCTTCTGGACGGTAGAAAATATAGACAATATCCTCACCATTGGGTGAGCGAATCGCCCGTTTGAATCGTAAGCCGTCAATATCATCATCAAAAAATTTCGTTTCTCCGTTTTGCAGGTAAATACCGCTAGGGAAAATAATGCCATGATTTTCAGGCAGTTGGATGCAGGATTGCCCAATGGCATCAATGCGTTGCACGTCTTGAGTGATTTTATTAAAGACCAAATACCGCCAGTTTTCCTCACGGTAGGGCAAGATTTTCAGCAAAATCAAATTACCGACTTCGGCGTATTGGATATTGGCATCGTCCAGCGATTGCGTTTTATCCTCAACGGCTTCGGAGTAAATACCCAAGCCTGATTGTGTATTGTTTTCGACCTTCACCGTGAGGTCGCCGCCAACGGTTTCCACGAAAATGGTATCGAGGATATTCATGTGCGGATGGCGACCGTTGACACTGTTTTCACGCCCTGTTTCTATCCAATCGAAATCATAAGGCTGAGGTAGGGCGATGTCGCGTTCTCCTCGGTTGTCGATATATTGCACATCCCCATTCGTGCTGATCTGCCAACGAAATACGCGGGTGTCGGTGAGCCTATCGCCAATCTGAAATGCAGCTAACAGCTTATTATTTTTCACAACAAGCTGAATCAGGTGAGCACCTTTGTAGTAGGTGTATAGCTCATTAAAGTCACTGACAAAACTCGCGTGACTGAGGAAACTATCTTGCAGATTAATTGCCTCCATCTCGTACTGATCATCATCTTTGACAAGGCGATAAAGCGAGAATACATCCGCAAGCTGAGTCTCCTTTTTCATGCCCATAAACACGTTGTAACCGAACATGAGATAATCACCCACAGGGACAATATCGCGGGCGATGCAATTATTCTCCGTTCGCACCCGCAAGCGACCAATGACCTGCATATCGG
>JALVRY010000023.1 GCA_027024625.1 Thiotrichaceae bacterium | reverse complement strand
TAATATCCACCCCAGGCGTGGTGATTGATGAAAAAGTCGTCCATGCAGGCGGAATTCCAGACAAAGACAGCATCAAAGGCTGGTTAGCAGGGAACACAGGCGGATGCTGTGGCGGATCAAGTAATGGCTCAGGCTGCTGCGGATAAATACAACACCGTAGGCTGGGTTAGCGTAGCGTAACCCAGCAAATGAAAGTAAAAATTGCCCTAAAAGATAATAATTTCAAAGGAAAAAACCATGTCACAAGCCGAATTACATCCATCTATCGTCGCCCTGATCTCACTGGCATCAGGCATTGCCGCCAAACACCCCGCGATGGGCTTATGTCAACTCGAACGACTACGCTCACAAGGAATTCCAGAAAATCAGATACAAACAGCGATTGAAATTGCTCGTCATATTCGCGATGAAGCGGCTGAAAAGCTAGACGCAGCTTTTGATGAGAAGGCGGCGGGTGTATCTGTGCCTGTTGAAGCTAAAGATGGTGAAGTTTGTTGCACGCCGACGGCATCAGGGCAGGCTTGTTGTTAGTGAATATGGGTGTATTGTGTTGACAGGTCAATGCTTCATATTTTTGGAGTTGCTGATCTAGTTACGGATAGGCCAGTTCCGAAATAAATCTAGGAACGGAAACACCAGCTCAGTCCTGATGACTGCATGGTGAAGGATTATATTTTGAATAGCCTGAAAGAAATTATTCAAGTAGATGGCGTTGATGTTGAGGTGATTCGTAGTCGAAGGCGCAAAACTATTTCGATTAAAATAGTTGAGGCTAGGGTATCGATTTCTGTGCCGTATCGTTTATCAAAATCTCGTATTGAGGAGGTTTTGTTTAAAAAGAGTCGCTGGATACAGAAGAAACTTTTTGAATATTCGCAACGTGAACCTGTAATCACTAAACAATATGTATCGGGTGAAGTTTTTTATTTTCTCGGCAAAAAGTATAGTTTGAGAGTTCATATTGGTGATGAGCATTTAGTACAGCTTGACCGAAATCGGGGGAATTTACTTATTACATTACCTGATCAATGGAATACTTCAAAAAGAATTAGGCAGTGTTTAGCTCAGTGGTTTTATGAACAGGCTGAGGCTGTGTTAAGGGAAAAAGTCTTGCATTATTCAGAAATTGTGGGGGTACAGCCAAGTGCTGTTGAGGTGAAAACCTATAAGGCTCGCTGGGGGAGTTGTACTAGCTTGGCAAAGGTACAGTTTAATTGGAAGTTAATAATGGCACCGCACCACATTATTGATTATGTGGTGGTGCATGAGCTGTGCCATATCTTAGAAATGAATCATAGTCCAAGGTTTTGGGTGCAGGTGGAGCAGGTGACTCCTGACTATAAAGCTTGTAGACAATGGCTAAAGGAGAACGGAGCAAGTCTTGAAGTATAAATATACTTCTACTTCATAAATAAGCGTTTTTGAATGCTTAAATCTTTTTTGCTGATCCAATATTTTGTTGAGCGACCAAATGTAACGCGCATTATTCCTGCTGGTTTGCCGTTTGCATCAAGCTGAGGAAGCATTAGTGCATTGAAATAGACAATGTAATGATCAGCATCTTCTGTTAGGCCGACTTTGTAGTGCTTCATCTTTTTTTGTTCAGCACTTAGGTCTTCAATTGTCTTGAAATCTGCAAGAGCAATAGCACTGGCTTCGAGGTAGCTGGCAGGCATCAGTTGAGCCATGCCCTCACGTGTCATAAAGGTGTTTTCTTTGACGTCAGTACAGCTATAGCCATTTTGGTAGCTACAGCTGTCCTTTAGTGAGCTGACATAGTTTTTTGCTTGTGTAACAGAATCTTGTTCGGCCATGCTCGTTGTCGTGAATGCGGTCAATAAAAGACCGCTTAGTAATAGTTTAATGTGCGATTGTGCCAAGGGATGTAATCTCTCCAGTTGCGACATTGTGGTATCTAAAATCTCCAGCGGGTGTGCCTAAGTAACCATCTGTATTAGTGGCTCGGTCGGATTCTAAGTCCTGCGGAGAGAAATGTTCATTGTCATATCTTGGGTCTGGCCCTGCATGTGTGTGATAGCTTGCTGTTGTGCCCGCGGGGAGAGGGCCAAGGTTAACAGAGTCTACTGTTCCTCTCACGGGAACAGTAGAAGCGTATGTATTATCGCTTTGATGTGCAATCCAGCCACCATATTCTACATTTTCTTTAACAGATGTTGGGTTGATGCCGTTTAATACATCTCTCGCAGCATCATGTTGTGTGGCAAAACCGCCGCTGCCACCATCTCCATTACTTGATGATGAACCACCAGATGCGCCTACTGCTGCTGCAACACCAACGCCAAGTAAGATTGCTGCTGTTGTGCCGCCTCCTCTTTTCTTAGCCTTTTCTGCTGCGGAAAGAGAATAGGAGTCCTGCCCCCAACGTTTTTTGTAGGTAAGCATCATGCGATTGTCAGTAAGTCCATTAAATGGGCTATGTCCACTGGCAAGTTCTAGGCCGTAAGTTGCCCCTTTTTTGTCTTGATCAAAAGATAGCTGCAATGTGTTTAGCTCAAATCCACCGTAGTCTTTATATTGATCAAAAGCGGCATTGATATTGTCGTGTTGATAGGCAAGAGATAGACCTTTTCCAATTGTGACGCCGTTTCTTTGAGTGCTGAGGGTGCTTGCTGCAAAGTTTTTATAATTTAACCCCAAAGTATAAACTGAAGGATCGACACGACCATCAAGCTTAACATTGATGCTACTGGCGTTAATACCGAGAGAATCTGTTAACTGTTGTTGTATATTGATACCTTGATAGCTGTAGCTTGCGGGAGTAAAGCCTTGTTTAAAGTAGTTACTGGATGAAAAATCATTATTAGATAACCAAGCATTCTCGCTACCAGAGCCTTGTCCGATTGCAATAGTGGTTTTGCCAATGGTGACACCAACATTAAGAGCGCTTTTTTCAGGGCTTATTTCACCTACAAAATGCAGTGTTTGATCGCCCAAATCTTGACTAAATCCAAGCTGTGTTAAGAATTCACGATTAGAGCTACCATCGGCGTAAAGGCGTGTAGTAACAGGGCTTGTCTGTATATAGCCAAGGGAAGATTTTCCATCGCCAATCAATGATAATGCACCGTTATTTTCAAGGAGTAGTTCACCTTGACTCAAATGTGAACTATCAGATTCCAATACATAAGCATTTGCCGTGCTAACGCTGATAAATAGCGTACTCGCGATGCTTGCCGTTAATAAATACCCCCGAACCTTACTCATGAAATCTCCTCAGTTAGGCCTGAATCCGCATTGAAGTCACGGATTCAGGTTAGATTGTTATTAATTAAGGATATCGCTATTAAGTTACTCAAGTACCGATAAACTAATAGAAGTGCCCTCAAAAACAAGTTCTTAACTATAGTATGGTATGAGATAAAAGTGTACAGTTTTTCAATGGGGTAATTGACTTGTTTGTTTTTATTTACATGGTGTTATGTTCTTAACACAAGGGATAAAAGTAAGGTGTGGACAATAGTGAATTCATTCATCACGTAGAGTTGGAGTCATATTGAATGAATTCACTGATCTGGTGCTCAAATAGACCATAGGCATTAAGCAGTCCAATGCCAAGGGTTAGCTATTTTCCTCGTCGCCTTTTGAAAATAAGCTAATAAACACGAGCAATGCTGCACCCATTGTGATGGCAATATCGGCGACATTGAAAGTGGCAAAATGATAACCTGTTTCTGTCCAATAAGCGTCGATAAAGTCAATAACACGACCATTGAGTAAACGGTCTGCAAGATTGCCAATTGCACCGCCTAGTACAAGACATAGTCCAATAGCAGTCCAAATTTCATCCTCTTTCAGTTTTCGTATCCACTGTAGAATGAAAAAACTAACGATGATTGCTAGTATGGCAAGCCCCCAACGATAGCCAGAAAATGAGCTGAAGGCTGCTCCATAGTTATAAGACAGCGTCATATTGAGGTGTGGGATAACGGGGTAGGGTATTCCCACGTCAATATATTGAGCGACACCGTCTTTCATTACTTGAACGCCATCTTTAATCATTGGATATTTTTTCATTTCCAACGAGGCTTCTGCTATCCATTTTGTTAGTTGATCTGAAAAGATAACAAGGATACTTACCCATAGCCATTTAAGCATAATGGCGTACCTCACCGTCACCATCGACGTTATCAACACAGCGACCACATAATTCAGGGTGATCTGGGTTTGATCCAACATCTTCACGATGATGCCAACAGCGAGTGCATTTTTTATGCTCGGATGCTTGTGAGTGAATCCAAAGATTATCTACGCCCTCAACTGTTTCAGTGTCTTCAGGAGCAGAATCGGCTTGATGAATGTTTGCACCGGAGGTGATCAACACAAAGCGTAGCTCATCGCCCACTTTAGCAAGTGAATCATATAGCTTACCATTGCAGTAAATATCGACTTCGGCAGCTAATGATGAGCCAATTTTTCCATCGTTACGCAATTGTTCTAATTGCTTGCTCACCGCTTCTCGGACAGAGAAAATAGCTTGCCAATCATCACGACTGATTTGATCATTATCCGACTTAAATAAACCGTCATACCAAGCTGTCATTAAGACATAATCGCTTGCCTTTTCACCGGGAATGCTTTCCCAGATTTCTTCAGCAGTAAAGCTAGTAATAGGCATTAACCAACGTACCATCGCTTGAATAATATGGTAAGTAGCGGTTTGAGCTGAACGCCTTGCCAAACTATTCGCTTGCATTGTGTATTGGCGATCTTTAGTAATATCGAGGAACAGGCTACCCATTTCGTTACTGCAGAACTTCTGAATTTCTTGATAGATTAGGTGGAATTGATAGCTATCGTAGGCTTCTAAAATTCGTTCTTGCACTTCGGCTGTGTGCTGTACTGCCCAGCGATCTAGGGCTAGCATATCCTCAGGAGCGACCATATCTGTTGCAGGGTCAAAATCACCAATGTTAGATAGCAAAAAGCGTGAGGTATTACGAATACGACGATAAGCATCTGCCACGCGGTTGATGATGTTATCCGATGCTGTAATCTCGCGGCTGTAATCACAAGAGCTAACCCATAGGCGAAGAATATCCGCACCCAGACGATTACAAACATCCTTTGGAGCGATACCATTACCTGCGGATTTTGCCATTTTGTAGCCTTTTTCATCGACCACAAAACCATGTGTCAGTACGGCTTTATAAGGTGCAGCGTCACGCATTGCAACAGCGGCTTTTAGTGAAGATTGAAACCAACCACGATGCTGGTCAGAACCTTCTAAGTATAAATCAGCAGGGAGTTCTAATTCCTTACGACGTTCAAGGACAGTAGCGTGAGTTACCCCAGAGTCAAACCAAACATCTAAGGTATCTGTGACTTTTTCATAGTGCTCTGAATCATCACCAATGAGTTGTGATGCCTCAAGATCAAACCATGCATCAATGCCTTCTCTTTCCACTAATCCAGCGACGACTTCAAATAGCGTTTCTGTATTTGGATGTAATTCACCTGTTTCTTTGTGGATGAAGAGAGTAATAGGAACACCCCATGTGCGTTGGCGTGAAATACACCAGTCGGGAGCACCCTCTAACATGCCGACGATACGAGCTTTACCCCAATCAGGCATCCATGTGGTCTTTTCTGCTTCTTCGATAGAGCGTTGACGTAAGCCATTTTGATCCATACTGATAAACCATTGAGAGGTAGCACGGAAGATCAAAGGCTTGTGATGTCGCCAGCAATGTGGGTAGCTATGGCGAAGTTTATCGGAGCAAAGTAGGGCATTTTTCTCTTCTAGCACTTCTAGCACATGATCGTTTGCTTTATGAACATACTCACCCGCAAAGATTTCTGTATTTGGCAAGAAAACACCATTTGCACCCACGGGATTGTCAACAGGCAAGCCATATTGTTGACCCACGATAAAGTCTTCTTGACCGTGTCCGGGGGCAGTGTGTACGGCTCCCGTACCTGCTTCTGTGGTGACGTGTTCACCCAAAATGATAGGCACTTTGCGATCATAAAATGGGTGTTGTAATTCTAGGTTTTCAAATACATCACCTTTGCATGTCGTTAGTACCTTGTAATCGGTAATTCCTGCACGCTCCATAAAGCCCATGTATAAGGCTTCAGCTAAGAGGAAGCGTGTATCTGGTGTTTGTACGATGACATAATCTAGTTCAGCGTTAAGTGCAACACCTTGGTTTGCAGGGAGCGTCCAAGGGGTGGTTGTCCAGATTACCGTAGCTAAATCACCATCGCCCGCAGCATCAGGACAAATATCCAAGACTTTTTGTTCATCAATAAAATTGAATTTTACGTCAATGGCGAATGATGTTTTGTCTTCATATTCAACTTCGGCCTCGGCAAGTGCAGAACCACAATCAGTACACCAATGAACAGGTTTTGCACCTTTTTGGAGATGACCGTTTGTGGTGATCTTACCAAGTGAGCGGATAATATCAGCCTCGGTTTGGTAATTCATTGTCAAATAAGGCTTGTTCCAGTCACCTAAAACACCCAAGCGGATAAAGTCTGTTTTTTGCATTTCGACTTGTGTTTTGGCGTACTTACGGCATTCATCACGGAATTTTTTATGGTCAATTTTGTGACCTGCCTTACCAAACTTCTTTTCTACACGAAGCTCAATGGGCAGACCGTGACAATCCCAACCCGGAATATAAGGAGCGTCAAAACCGCTAAGTGTTTTGCTCTTAATAATAATGTCTTTCAAAATCTTGTTAACAGCGTGCCCAATATGGATGTTGCCGTTTGCGTAAGGAGGTCCATCATGCAAAATAAATTTAGGACGACCCGCAGCATGTTTGCGTAATTTTCCGTAAAGATCATCTTTCGTCCATGCTTCAAGCATTTTAGGCTCACGTTGAGCTAAATTGCCACGCATTGGGAAGCTAGTCTTCGGAAGATTTAGTGTTTTTTTATAATCTGCCACAGTTTTAATTCCATTGGTTAACAAGAGTTTGTGTTGCATAAGTAGGAGTACACACACATTTGACAATTTGCTGGTCTATTTTCCGCTATTCAAGCCATTCTCTCAGTCGCGTAGCATGGCTATGCTTCTTCGATAATGAATGAATATCAAAAAATATCCTTCGCAAATTTTGTTAAATTAATTATGCACTCCTACTTAAGACTTACGTGTTTTATGCAATGCTGAAGAATAGCAAGTTTTTGGAGAAAAACCGATATGGCATTGTGATTTGCCTAGATTTTTATGCCTAAAAACGATGGTTTGTTACTAAGACTACATAAATGGTCGGGAGAATTGCTTTGCAAAGATTCTGTTAAGGTGATTCAGCGTTTAGAGGAGGGACGTGAGATTGTTCTATATCGGGTACAAGATTTAGAGTCATGTATTTTAAAAATAATCTGTTTGCTATCAAATGAACGCTATTTTGCGACAGGTGTGGCAGAAACAGAGGTAACAACAGACTTGCTTGTTTCATCTGCTGATTTTCAAGAGGGTTTACAAAAATCTCAGCAATTCAATTATGCCCTCCTACTTATATGAAGGCATAATATTTTCTAAATCCCTTTTTAATTTCTACCTAGAACCTGAATCCGCATTGAAGTCACGGATTCAGGTAGAATATCCAAACGCTGGTGTAATTAGCCTCAATGAGTTATATAAATGCCATGAGATTTCCAAGCCTGCTAAAAAAATTTAGTTTACTTTTTTTAATTATTACTCTTTTACCC
>JALVRY010000022.1 GCA_027024625.1 Thiotrichaceae bacterium | reverse complement strand
GTAAAGATAGACAGCTCAGGCAGTTGAAACGCAAAGAAGCAGGGTTACAATCTAAAATTAATGGTTTAGTCAAGAAATCGGATAAAAAGTCCAGTAACAAATCAGTGAATAAGAGCAAGGCAGCTTCTGCAACAGAAAATAAACGTAAACGTAAACTAAGAAACGTTGAAGTGGGTCGTTTCCATTCTAATAAGCCCTTTACACGATTGCGTGGTAAGTTATCATGGCCCGTAAAAGGACGTGTTCTACATAATTATGGTGAAAAAAGGAACAGAAAGCAGCGCTGGAAAGGTGTGGTTATTTCTGCTTCAGGTGGGGCAAAAGTCAAAGCCATTGCTTCAGGAGAGGTCGAGTTTGCAGGTTGGTTTAATGGTTATGGTTATTTAGTGATTATTCGTCATGATAAGCACTATCGGAGTCTTTACGGCTATAATCGTGCGGTACATGTTGATGTAGGACAGACCATTAAGGCGGGAACAACGATTGCGTCAGTGGGTAACTCAGGAGGACAGCAGAAAAATGCGCTCTATTTTGAAATTCGCAAACAGGCGCAACCGAATGATCCTGCTAAATGGTGTCGCTAGTCATAACAACTTTTTTCATCTGTTTAAAGTCTGTTTCTTTAATGAGGTAATATACGTTATCCTTAGCGAGCAGATAACGAGTTGCACAAATATAAGATGTCAGCCCTATGTGTAACAAAGGAATTGCAGTCAGTGTATTGGTTAAAGATTATTGGTGTAAATTACTGATAATTATATAATTATACAAAATTATACGTTAAATTAAGTTTTTCTATGAAAATAAATAAAGCTTCCCATAAAATACCTATCATTGGGATGATTATTGGTCTTTGCATGGGTGTTGTCTTGAGTACAAGTATGAGTATTAGCAATGATGCTTTTGGCAAAGATAATGCTTATATACCTACCCTGCAGCTAAAAAAGTTTTCAGAGGTAATGGCTCGTATCAAACGTGATTATGTTGAGGAGGTTGATCAAAATAAGCTTGTTGCTGATGCTATACAGGGAATGTTGCGTGGTTTAGATCCTCACTCAGATTATTTGGATCAAAATGGTTTTGAAGAGTTACAAATTGATACTACAGGTAAATTTGGCGGTCTAGGCATTGAAGTGGGTATGGAAGATGGTTTCGTGAAAGTTATTGCGCCCATTGATGACACTCCAGCACAACGAGCAGGCATTAAAGCAGGTGATTTAGTTACTCGTATTGACAATGTCAACCTTAAAGGCAAAAACCTAGATGAAGCCGTTGAACTCATGCGAGGCAAGCCAGGTTCGTCTATTTCCTTGACTATTATTCGTCAAGGGAAAGATAAGCCACTTAAAATAAAGTTAATTCGTGCGATTATTAAAATAAACAGTGTTAAATCCCGTTTGCTTGGTGCTAACTATGGCTACTTAAGAGTATCTTCCTTTCAAGCGAATACAACGGATGTAGCTAAGGAAGCATTGCGTTTACTCATAAAAGAAAATAAAGGCAAATTAAAAGGTTTAGTGTTGGATTTGCGTAATAATCCAGGGGGGGTTTTAGATGCGGCTGTTGGTATTTCGGATTTATTTCTAACAAAGGGGAAAATAGTCTACACCGAAGGTCGAGTTAGTGATGCAGAAATGCGTTACGATGCTACAGGCAGTGATATACTTGAAGGCGTATCAATGGTGGTTTTAGTTAATGAAGGTTCTGCTTCCGCTTCTGAAATTGTTGCAGGTGCATTACAAGATCATCAGCGAGCCATTATTTTAGGTCAAAAAACCTTTGGTAAAGGCTCAGTACAAACCGTGCTGCCACTACTTGATGGTTCAACAGCGATCAAGTTAACCACCGCGCGCTACTTTACCCCATCAGGACACTCTATTCAGGCAAAAGGTATTCAGCCTGACATTGTTGTAGAACAGTTAGAGTTTGCAAAGAAAGAAGAAACTAAAGAAGGTGATGTTGAACCACTTACCGAAGCAGGTTTAAGCGGGCATCTGAGCAATCCTGAAGATGACGAAAAGAGCAAGCGAAGTAAAAAAGATAAAAAGAGCAAAGTAGAAGCTAAACAAAAAAAGAACACAGAAGATGCCAATGATGATGTAGAAGGCAAAGAGAAAGCGCTTTCTATTAAACAACTGGCTAGAAAAGATTATCAACTCTTTGAAGCATTGAACCTGTTAAAAGCAATGAATCTTATACAAGCGAAAAAATAATGTGTAAACACATCATATGACAAGGCACATGGCAAGACACATGACTGACGTTATTGTGGTTGGTGGCGGCTTAGTTGGTCTGCTTAGCGCCTATTTTTTGCATGAAAGTGGTGCGCGCGTTACGCTTTTAGAAAAAAACCAAGTAGGTAAAGAAGCATCGTGGGCTGGTGGTGGAATTCTATCGCCTTTATATCCGTGGCAATATCCTGATGCAGTTAATGACCTTGCTACTTATAGTCAACATCATTATGCGAATTTTTGTGAGGGACTTTATCAACGTACTGATGATGAT
>JALVRY010000021.1 GCA_027024625.1 Thiotrichaceae bacterium | reverse complement strand
GCTGTTTGCATGAGGAATTAATTCTTCTTCTACTCCCACCATAAAAACATAGGGAAATTCTAGCCCTTTAGATGAATGTAAGGTCATTAGTGTAACTTGATCCTCTTCTTGCTCCTCATTATTTCGCTCTAAAATATCCATCAAAGTCATATGTGCCACAATTTCAGACAGTGTTTCCTTGCCATCACCATCATCGTATAAGCGCTTCACCCATTCAATGACCTCATTCACATTTTCCATGCGACGTTCTGCCATTTTGGGGCTACCACTGGTATTAAGCAGATAATCTTCATAATCAATATCGGTAATAATTTTTCGAATAAAATTATGAGGTGCCATGTTATCGGCTTCACGGATCAAGCCATCAACCCAATCAGTAAAACGCTCTAAATTCATTTTAGCTCGTGCGGATACCCGTTCTGCAAAGCCAAATTCTTTACTTGCTTCAAAGAGACTAATATCTCTTTCGTGAGCATAAGATCCTAGTTTTTCTAATGTACTCAGTCCAATTTCTCGCTTAGGCGTATTAACAATCCGTAAAAATGCGGCTCCATCGGTTGGATTAGCAATGAGGCGAATATAGGCTAGCGTGTCTTTAACTTCCGCTCGCTCAAAAAACGACTGACCACCTGTAACTTTATAAGCAATGCTATTTTCACGCAGAAAACGCTCAAATAATCTGCCTTGATGATTACTGCGATAGAGAATCGCGAAATCACTATTATTTGCTCGCTCGCGAAATTTATACTTAATAATTTCTGAGGTTACTTTTTCAGCTTCATGCTCTGCAGTTCTGCAGGGAATAATCGTAATCTTTTCGCCTTCACCTAAAGTGCTCCACAGTTTTTTATCAAACAGGTGTGGGTTATTTGCAATCAGATAGTTTGCTGAACTTAAAATTCGTTCTGTTGAACGGTAATTTTGTTCAAGTTTAATTACTTTAAGATTAGGATAATCCTGCTGCAATAAGTTGATATTTTCAGGCTGTGCTCCACGCCAAGCGTAGATCGATTGATCATCATCGCCTACTGCTGTGATTTCTCCCCGCATTCCTGAAAGTAGTTTTATCATGCGATACTGGCAGGCATTAGTGTCTTGGTATTCGTCGACAAGTAGGTAGCGTAGGCGATTTTGCCAGCGAGTCCGCACTTCTTCATTATTTTCCAGCAACATTGTTGGCAACACAATGAGGTCATCAAAGTCCACACCGTTATAGGCTTTAAGCTGACGCTGGTATTTTTCATAAATGACAGCCGCTTGCACTTCTTGTGGAGTCTTTGCAGCGTGCATTGCTTGTTCTGGTGAAATAAAATCATTTTTCCAGCGAGAGATAATCCAACGAGACTCTGTATCTTCTTCTGCAAAACTATCTTCTTTAAACGCTAAATCTTTGATGATGGCATTGGTGTCTTGTGCATCAAAAATACTAAAACCGGGCTTATAGCCAAGAGCTTCTATTTCACGACGAATAATATTTAAACCTAGTGTATGGAATGTCGAGACAGTTAAACCCTTTGATTCTTCTTTGCTCAACAACTCCAAAGCCCTTTCTTTCATTTCTCTCGCGGCTTTATTGGTAAAGGTAATTGCGGCAATTTGATAAGCGGCAAGCCCAGCATTACGAATCAACCACGCTATCTTGCTGGTAATTACTCGTGTTTTTCCACTACCAGCTCCAGCAAGTACCAATAACGGTGTCCCCATGTGTTCGGTTGCAGCTTGCTGTTGTGGATTTAGTCCGTGCATATTAAATTCATTATGAAAGAGAAGAGCGTATAATGCCGAGGTTTACAAAAATCTCAAGCCTTGCGATTACAAATCATTATGCAAATAAATAAAGACACAGGAATATTAAGTTCAGCCCGCCAAGTCCCCTCCCCTAATCATGATAAACGCCCTGATATTAATGACATTAGCTTAATCGTCATTCATAACATTAGTTTGCCACCAAACGAGTTTGGAACACCGTGGATAGATGCCTTATTCACAAATCAATTACCTGTCGATGAGCATCCTTTTTTTGCGGAAATATCACAGCTTCGTGTCTCTAGCCATCTTTTGATTCGCCGTACAGGTGAAATTGTTCAATATGTCCCCTTCCACCTACGAGCATGGCACGCGGGAATCTCATTTTATCAAGGGCGAGAGGTTTGCAATGATTTTTCGATTGGCATTGAAATGGAAGGCACTGATGACAAAGCCTTTACTGAAGAACAGTACCAGCAGCTAGAATTAGTTTTAGATAATTTATTAAATACATACCCTAGTCTGAAAAAAGAACATATTACAGGACATGAACATATAGCCCCAGAACGCAAAACTGATCCTGGCCCTTGTTTTGACTGGGATCGACTCAGTCGGAAATTTAACTGTAAGCTCCCGTCAGTCTGCACTACATAATCCCCACCAAATACTTGGTAAGGTATCTCGCTGAAATATTGGGATGGCATATTGTCAACATAAATCGCGGCTCGATTGGATTATTATTCAACAAAGTTGAATTCGGTA
>JALVRY010000020.1:605-7703 GCA_027024625.1 Thiotrichaceae bacterium | reverse complement strand
GTACTTCCTATTATTATAAACCTTTCTAGAAATTCCCAGCCCTAGCAATACCAACAATATCCAGCCAAATGATCCGCCGCCGCTGCCACTAGAGTAGCCTTGCTGGTGCTGAATCTTCACGCTTCTACCTTCTTTGGCGCGTGCTCTGAATCTGGTTAATTCGCTGTTTAAATTGGTAATCATGTCGTCAAAGGCTAGGTTGAAGCCTTGTTTTGATTTTGAGGATAGGACTTTACCAACGTCAATCGCGGTTGAGCTTTTTCGTAGGCTGTTTATGCCGGGGGCGCGTAGTAGCATTTTGCGGCTTCTTACATCGAAGACGGCGGTGTCTACAAAGGTTTCTACGCTGTTTTCATTGCCAGGAATTACGTACATGCCGACGATTGTCCAGTATAGAAGTGAGACTTTTTTGTGTCTGGTTTGGGTGATTTGGTCATAGGAAACCAGCGCCATGATGTCTACATCATGCAGTTTTGCGACACGCTCTAGCGTGCTGAAGCCTTTACCTTCTTTTAGGTAAACGCTGGGGATAATGCTGATGCTTTCTATAAAACGGTGTTTGCCGAAGGAAGATTTCACTTTGCTTAGCAAGCGCATTTTATGGGCTTCATCAAGCCCTTGTCCGCGCCAGTTTTGTGAGGGTAAAAAGGCGATTCCAACTCTAACGGGTAGTTTTAGCACGGGGATTTCTTCTTTGTGTTTTACCCTTGAATCCTTATTGGGATAGAGGAAGTCAACCAAGCTACTGGAGATGGCATGTCCGCCTGAGTCGCGGCTGACTAATTGTGAGCATCCGCTGAGTGATACTAATAATATGAGTGAAAAGATGATTTTAGACATTTTGATTTTCCTTGGATTGATCATGTAAAACTGGGGGGGTGTAACTTGCAATATTGTTAATCTAATAAAAAGTCCTCTCTCCCTGCTAGGGAGAGAGGGCTTAACCTAAGCTCTACGCCGCAGAAGTTTTCATCTTCACTCGATCCATAATCTCCTGAGCAGAGGCTTTCAAAGCATCAACACTATCGTCAATCACACCGCCCAGATTGCCTGACAGTTTGCTATCTAACTGCTCCATGGCATCCATATTGTCGGCAAATTCCTGCTGGCGTTGTTGAATCCGCGAGAGCGAGTCTTGCATATCACCAAATAGTGAGATAGCGCCATTGTTGTGGTTTGCTAGCTTACTTTGAGCAGATTGCATTTTGCCTGTGGCTTTTGCCATGCGTAACTCGGTGCGATAGTTATCCAACTGGCTGATCATCTTTTGCAGTGTTTGCTGCAGTTGATCTTCGTGCTGGGTTAACTTTTCGCAGTGTTGGCGTTGCCGTTTGAGTAGAGACTCTTTATCGCACACCATTTGTGCTAACTTTAGCGCGGAGGCTTCGTCTTCATTGCCAAGATGATCTGCCATGCGTTGCTCGAATTGATTGATGGTTTTTTCATGGCTCTCAATCTCACGTTTTAGGCGCATCTTTTCTGCAATGATGGAGGCGAGTTGATGCTTTGATTGGGTGATATGGTTTTCACATTCGTGAATCTCTTGCGCAAAAATGCGTAAACCATTGGCATCAATTACAATCTCAGCTGATTCTCTTGCGCCACCGCGAATGGCGGTGAATAATTTCGTTATGATTCTCATGATATTCTCCTTTATTCCGCATATTCGTTAATAATCTTATTTGCCTTGGCTTCGGTAATCCGATTGATGATTTTGCTGCCTTCATGTTCATCACGCAGTGTTTTAGAAACCATAATGGTTGAGCTAACAATAAAGAGTGCGTTAATTCCCATGTAACCTTTGAGCATTAAATCGCCTGGCATAAAAATGATTGCGGCTAGCATGGCAGCCAAAGAAATCACGAATGATAGTTTTACAAATAATAACCAACCCGCTGAGTTAGTTTGTGTGTCGTAGTTTTCCATTTTATTTTCCTTTCTTTCGTTGTTGTTAATGTTGTGAAAATATAAATTTAAGAACAGAGCGGATCGCCGTGTTGAAAGGAATTATGGGGAAGGGTATTTATTATTAAAGCTTTTTGGAAATAGTAGCGCGGTTTTTGACTTATAGTATAACTATTAGCTACTTCTAGTGTGAACCAACTATCTATTTAAGAATAGAAACTACCAGTATTATTCTAAAAGACTGGAAAAGGGCATATAGACATGTTAAAAATATCACCCCTTATAAACAAAATAAATACATGGAGAAGAAAATGATTACTCCAAGTCAAAAACATCGTGAGCTAGAATTTATTTCCCCTTTAGGTGATGATGTTCTATTGCTTCACCATTTCGAGGCTGTGGAAGAGCTTGGGCGACCCTATAACTTTGAGCTAACGCTAAGAAGCACAAAAGAAGATATAGACTTTGAATCGTTATTAGGTCAAAACGTATCTATCAGGCTAGATGTGGCGGGCAATGATGAAAGGTATTTTAATGGTTATGTTACTGAGTTTTCACAAGGTGAAAATGCAGAAGGCTTTGCCACCTACTTTGCAACAGTTTCCCCTTGGTTATGGTTTCTCAAGCGCACCAATGATTGTCGTATCTTTCAAGAGCAAAAAGCAACCGATATAATAGAAGCCGTTTTTCGTGATAATAACTATACAGATTATGAATTGCGCCTTAGTAATGAGTACCGTTTGAGGGAGTATACTGTTCAATATAGAGAATCAGATTTCAACTTTGTTTCCCGCCTAATGGAAGAAGAGGGCATCTATTACTTCTTCAAACACGAGAAAGGTAGGCACTTATTAATTCTTGCTGATACCTACTCGTCACATGAAATGATACCCGCATACCAAGCCATTTCTTACTACCCACCCGATGCAACAACGATACGCCATGAAGACACGATTAACCATTGGAAACATAAACGTAAAATTGTATCAGGCTCCATCGTGCTTAATGATTTTGACTTTAAACTATCAAAAGCCGATATAAAAAATGATTACACCTATCCAAAAATGCATGAGAAAGCAGATGCCGAAATATATGACTACCCAGGCAACTACATAACACCCGATGAAGGTCGCCATTATGCACGTATGCGACAAGAAGAAATTCACAGCCGTTACGCAACAGTAGAAGGGGAAAGTACTGCAAGAGGATTTACAGCGGGCGGCTTAATGAAAATGATAAAACACCCTCGTGACGATCAAAATATCGAATACCTTGTCACCAAAGTCATTCACAAAGTAGATCAAGACGCATTTGGGTCTACAAAAAAGGGAGCCACAGGATTTATATATAAGAACAAATTTAGTGTAATCGAAAGCTACACACCCTTTAGAGCAGAACGCATTAATAAACCACCAGTAGTCGATGGCCCTCAACATGCTGTTGTTGTTGGTCCAAAAGGAGAAGAAATTTACTGTGATGAATTTGGTCGCGCCAAAGTGCAATTTGCATGGGATCGATATGGAGAGAAAAATGAGAATAGCTCTTGCTGGGTTCGTGTTTCCTACAATTCAGCAGGCGGAAGCTTTGGCACAATGGTACTTCCTCGCATAGGGCAAGAAGTCATCGTAGACTTTTACGAAGGTAACCCCGATAGACCCGTAATCACAGGCCGTACCTACAATGATGCCTGTAAAGTACCTTACGCCTTACCTGCAAATAAAACCAGAATGACGATGAAATCTAGTACACACAAAGGTAAAGGCTTTAATGAACTACGCTTTGAAGACGCGCTCGGCAAGGAAGAAATTTTCATGCACGCACAATATGATCAAAATAATGTGGTGGGAAATAATGAAACGACTAAAGTTAAAATAAACAGAGAGGAAGATGTAGGAGGAAATGAAAGAATTGGTATTGGTGGGGATAGAACGGAGACGGTAGGAGGCAATGAGAACATTACTGTTAATGGTAATCGTGATGAAACGATAGGAAAGAATGAGATAATTACCATAAAAGGTAACCGCGAAGAAACTATTGAAATGGCACAAAACCTGATTGTAGAGAAGGATATTGTTATCAAATCCAAAACAGGCAATATTCATCTAGAAACGGCTGGAGGCAGTATTATTATTACTAAATCAGGGCGTATTGAGATCAAAGGCAGTGAAGATATTGTTGTAAATGGATCGCACATAACACTTAACTAAATTTTTAAAGGAACTAGCTCATGCAATACCGTTTACAAGATGGTGACATTCAAATCCCAAATGATTGGCAAGATGAAACGATGTATATATTTCGTGCGCCAGAAACAGAAGGCTATAATATAGTGTTGAATCGAACGCCTATTCCACATGGCGTAGAACCGATAGAGCATTTAAAGTCTCAATTTCTGCTTATTAAAGAAAACCTCAATGAGTATATAGAAACAGCGAAAGAACCCGTAATGGTAGATTCTCAAGAATATCGTTTGGTCTCTTATCATTGGAAATCTCCTGAAGGTGCTGTTTATCAAATGAATTTAATGATAGTTATCGGGCAGATGCTTCTAAGCATGACGGCAACCTCAGCCCAAGTCATTACTGAGAGTCAAAAAGTATTATTGCAAAAAATAATGACGAGCTTTGTCACCGTTAAATCCAGTGAAAGCTAGTGGAGAATAGTCATGAGTAATGCCTCTTGTTATGCAAAAGTTGCCGCTGGTGTGGGTGGTATTGCTGCTGCTGGGTACATGGCATCGGATAGCCTGATGGCTGGTGTTAAAGCGGGTTTGGATTATTTACCAAAGCGTGAAACATCTGCCTCACCTCCGCCACAAGCTGTAACGATTGGGCATCAAATTCAACATAAAAGTTTTATGGCTGCGCTTGTGGGGGCGGTTATTGGTGCAGCAATCGCTTATGTTGCAATCACTGTAGCTATTGGGCTGATTGTGGTAACGGGTGGTTTAGCCGCAATAGCCATAGGCGCTATTGCGGCAGTAACCGTAGGTACTGTAGGTATAGTGGGGAGTTCTTATATTGGAAGCGGCATCACTAACTTTATTGATAAAAGCCTTCCTGCCACCGATGGACCGGTTACAACAGGATCGGCTAATGTTTTTATACATGGAAAACCTGCAGCAAGAGCGGGTATTGATATGGTTGCCTGTGTCAAACACAGTGGCGCACCTTCTTTAATTGCCCAAGGCAGTGAAACCGTTGCGATAAACAAGATGCCGGCGGTTAGAATTGGCGACAAAACAGCCTGTGATGGTGTTATACAACAAGGTGTCAGTGATGTTTTTATAGGATCAGGACAAGCAACGGTTGTTAAAATCACTCCTGATGAATTTCCCTTTTGGCAACGCGCAATACTTTTTACGGTTGATTATATTATTCCTCCTACTGCGCTAATTAAAGGTGGTGTAAAAGGAGGAATAAAGGCTATCAGTACGTCTGTTGCCAAAAATGGCGTTATGAAATCTGCGCTGGGTGGACTAAAAGCACTTGGAAGGGGGGCTATTAAAAAACTAAGAAATATAGGTGGTGCTTTAAAAACCGCTGCACTTGGGGCATGTGTCGCCTTTAGCAAACTAAAAAATAAAGCGGCATCAATAGGGAAATCAATAAAAAATGCCATTAAAAAATTAAAATGTCGTATGGGAAACCCAGTAGACCCTATTAGCGGATACTGTGTTAAAAACTTTACAGATTTTGAGCTAGGGCAAACCATCCCATTGCGCTTTGAACGAAGTTATAGCAGTGGCGATAAAGACAAAGGTATTCTCGGTATCGGCTGGCGAGATAGCTTTAGCGACTATCTTGAAATCAAAGCACAAAAAAGTCAGATTACATGGTATAGCCCCAGCGGACAAATTATTGTTTTTGATTTACCGCAAGGGTATCAAAAAGTATTTAACCGTCACTATCCGCATTTATTACTCACGCAACGCAATTTAGGCTACACATTAACCGACACAGATACAAAGCTAGTTCATTATTTTCGCTATGAAAAAACAACAGATAAAGCCTATCGTGTCGCCATTGAAGACTATAACGGCAACCATATTCGTTATCATCTAAATGACAGCTTTCAACCCCATACGATAGAGCATTCAGACGGCATTCGCCTAGAACTGTATTATGAGGAAGGTCATCTCTACAAAATCCATCGTGCGGACATAGGCAAAGAGAATAAAATAGCAGAGTTTCAACAACAGTCAGGCTACCTCACGTTTGCATGGAGCCAAGGGAATACCGACCAACAAATCCAGTACAATGATCAAGGCTTATTGAGCCGACTCACTTACCATAAAAAAAGCCAAGTAGAATATTGGTACAACAATGAAGAGCGTTGCACAGAAACCATCGGCAGTGAAGGCTATCATCATTGGCGTTTTAATTATGATAGAGAAAACCGTATTACGCGCGCCTACGATTCTAATGAACAATGTTGGCAAATCCATTTTGATAAAGACAATCAAGCCATAAAAGAAATCGACCCGCAAAGCAATGTAACCGAGTACAGCTACGACAACTATGGATTAATCACCAAAGAAACAGACCCAGAAGGCAACCAAACCCTTTATGGCTATGAGCCGTGGACAGGAAAACCAACCAGTATTACCGATAGCTTAGAGCGCACCACTAAATTTATATACGATGAAGACTTTGAAAACATACAAAGCATAAAAGACAGCAGTGGAACAACACAATATCATTACGATGCAAAACAAAATATTCAAAAAGTGACTCTGCCTACAGGCGACACCATTCAGTACCAACACGATAGTCATGGAAACCTAGGGGAAATCCAAATAGCAGGGAAGCTAGCCCGAAAGTTTAACTACGACAGAAAACACCGCCTAACAACAGCCAGTGACTGGTTAAAAAACGAACAACAATACCAATACAACCAACACGACCAGCTCAGTAAAATAATCACCCCAAGGCGCAATAGCTGGGAATACCAATATGACCAAGAAAATCGTTTAGCAAAAATAAATAGCCCTTTAAACGATCAAGACAGCCTTAACTACACACAAAGCCATCAACCCAGCGTATTTACCGATGCCAAGCAAAACAAACAGCGCATCGAATACGGCGTATTTGACTTGCCGATAAAACAAACCGACGCAATGGGCAATGTCACCACCTTTGCCTACGACAAAATCCATCAACATATTAGCCAAGTCACCAATGCCAGCGGTCA
>JALVRY010000020.1:0-595 GCA_027024625.1 Thiotrichaceae bacterium | reverse complement strand
ATCTCATAAAAGAAACCGACTACAATGGCAATAGCACCGACTACAGCTACACGCCACTGGGGCAACTCGCGAGCAAAAAAACACCCATCGGCGACACGGTTCGTTACTTTTACGATGCCGCAGGTAGAATCACCCAAAAACACACAAAAGAAGGCGCAAGCATTTATGATTGGGACGAACAAGACCGCCTCGTCAAACTCAAAACACCCGATAGCACCTTAGAATATCAATATAATGACAAAGGGCAACTCAGCCAAGAAAACCAAAACGGTCACATCATTCGTTATGAATACGATGCGCTGGGCAATCGCAAAGCAAGGCATATTCAAGCATCCCCTTGGCATCCCGATACCGAAACCCAAAGTACGCTCTACCAATATGATGCCAATGGTCAACTCACACAGCTCACATTACCTGAGCAAAAACCACTGCAATTAGAATATGATGCCGACGGTAATTTAACCCATCAACACAGCGAAGCGGGCTATATAAACCATCAAAGTCTTGATGCAAAAGGGCGCATTACGCAACAAAGTATCGGAAAAGACCATGCAAAGCAGGATCAACCACATTTTGATAAACAGCAAAAACAGCC
>JALVRY010000019.1 GCA_027024625.1 Thiotrichaceae bacterium | reverse complement strand
TATTTTTATTAAATTTAAGCTTAAAGCCTTCTCTAATTTCAGGGCGTAGGCGTTCAGCACCTGCAATCACTAAACGTAAAGATTCTAGCATGAGTGGATGCACTCGGTGGTTGCGGATATACATGCGTAGAAATGTTGATGTCCCAAAGAGTAGCGTTGCTTCATACGTGGCTATGCCCTTGGCAATTCTAACTACATCTGTAGGGTCAGGATGGCAAACGATGGGTATGCCTTCGCTTAATGGCATGAGAGTCGTTGCTAATAGCCCAAATGCATGGAATATTGGCAAGGTGTTCATCACGACATCATTTTCTCGTGTGTTGAGGATGTCAGCGACTTGTCTGGCATTAACGGCTAGGTTTTTATGACTAAGTTCGATGCCCTTCGGCGAACCCTCGCTACCACTGGAAAATAAAATTGCCGCAGTCTCATCGTGATTTATCTTGTGTAAATAAATCCATTCCAATACTTTGCGAGGTAAGACAACACTAGCGATTAGTGTGGCTAGCATACTGGTCTTGCTGATTTCTTCTTTTATTGTTTCTAGGTAAATTAGGCGAGTATTTGTGAAGATCTCCTCTGCATCAATACCACGTGATTTAAGCTTTTTGAGAAACTGGCTAGATGTGTAAATTGTTTGAATATCTGCTTGTTTAACGGCAGCCTGTAACGCCTCTTTGCTAGATGTGAAATTGAGATTAACAACTGTCTTACCCAAGGAAAGTACAGCCATATTGGTAATAGCTGCGGCAGTTGATGTTGGTAACAACAAGCCTATATTTTGCTCAGGGCTATAGTGACGAATTTTATGAGAGAAGCGGAATACGCCTGTCATAAATTCATAGTGATTGATGGATTTTCCAACAATATCCGTAGAGGCAATAGTTCTGCCGCGTTTCTTTGCGACCTGTAACCAACTATAAGGGATTGCCTCAAGGTCATTTGCATATTCTTGCCAAGCTGAAAAGCTTAAATCAAAAATACGGCGTTTGAGTGTATCGGCTGGTGTTTTTACGTCCAAGGGTTTGCCAAAGGCGATGAGAATATCGCGTTTGAAACCAGATTGACGATTTTCTTTCAAGAAGTTGCTAGAGCGTGAGAATCGACTTCCCCAAAGCCCGTGCATATAGAAAGGGACAATTTGTGTATTCTTCGCTTTAGCTGCGGCTCGTTCATAGCCTTGTTTAAATTCAGAGAGTTGTCCCGTGCGGCTAATTGTTCCTTCGGGGAAGAGACATACGGCTTTGCCATTATTGAGTAGTTTACTGATGTCTTTTAAGGCATCTTTACTTGAACCACGAGAGATGGGAATTACACCGAATAAGTCTAAAAACCATTTGAGATACCATTTCTGATAAATGCTTTTCTCGATAACAAAATGCAAATGGCGAGGACTAGCAATTTGAATAATTGCCCAGTCAATCCAGCTAATATGATTACCGAGCAATAAAATTCCACCTTTAGCTGGGATATTGTCAAAACCTTGAATTTTTATGCGATAGCGGGTACTAAAAAGTCGGCTAAAAATAAAACGTATTAGTGATTGAGGAAGCTTGTAGATAGTGTAACTTGCCCCAATGACAAGAATAATGCCAAGCAAACTGAAAATCTGTGTGCTTTTTAATCCTGTCATGTGGTATTGCTGTGCTTGGTCGATGAGTCCTATTTTGTCTAAAAGATAGACGAAAACATCAGGCTGTACCAGTATGATCGTCAAAAATAGAAAACCTAGCATAATGATGTTTTCGATAAAGTTAAATGAGGCTAATACACGACCTAGCTGATGATCTGCTGCGTGATACTGCATCAACGCTCGTAGCGGAATCACAAAGAAACTGCCCATAATGCCAAGGAATAAAAAATTAGCAGCTTGAGTTATGGGTGAGTGTAATTGAGTAATCATTATAATGGCGATGGTTAAACCGATTGCTCCCACAGGAATCAAACCTGTTTCGATATGATTTTTTGAGATACGGGCAACAATGATTGAGCCGATCATAATACCAATGCCTGCAAATGCCATCATGCCTTGGACAATGGCAGTGTTATCGATTAATAAATATTCTTTAACAAAGGCGGGGTAGGTGGCGAGAATGACTTGTGAGACTGACCAAAAAATAGATAAACCAATAATAGAAAGCCAGATAAATTGATTATTCCACGCGATTTTAATATTAGCTCGTTGGGTTTTTCCATTACGATAACTCGACCAGTCAAACTGTACGTCGTGTTTAGTTTCTGTGGTTTTGGGGACACGGTAAGCTAATGTCAGCTCAATTGCTGTCATGCCGACCAGTATCCAACCTAATGGGGCAATGATTTGTAGGATGTTACCTTTGCTAGCCCATTCTGTGTGGCTGAGTAATGTTTCAAATAATATTGAAAAAGCAAAAGTGGAAGCTAGGATAGCGATCATCGTTGCCGCCTGTACGACACCATTGCCTTGAGCTAAGCGTGTTTTACCGACAAGCTCTTTTATGTAGCCATATTTGGCAGGTGAATATAGAGCACTTTGTACCGCAAGTAGAAAAGTCATACTAAAGCTAAACCAAAACCAGCCAAGGTAATAACCAAGTGTAATGAGTAAGGTAATTCCCAATGCGAACCATGCACTGGCTCGCATAATGAGATTTTTGGAGAATTTATCAGCTAAATAGCCAGAGGGGGTAAAGAGTAAAACGAAGGGGAGAAGGATAAGAGCGTTAACGATGGCGGTGAGGATGATTTGATCTGAACCATCATAGCTTTTAAATATTGTGTTTTGAACAATGATCTTATGTCCTAAATCAACGAATGCATTAAGAAATAGCATGGAGATATAGGTGATGAATCCCGTTATCTTAAATAAATTTTTCATAATGATGACTGTGGTGGTTGTTTTTGTTTTTATCAGAGTCACATGCTTTCAAGCAGTGACTCCTCTTGGTTTTAGCTGATTTAGGCTGATCTAGGTTGAACTCATTCAGTATAATCGGCAGTACTTGTACCCATGCTGAGTTCTGTTTTCCTGTTGATTAATTTCTGATTTTCGTACTCATCTCTCACTGTCTTGGAAACCATAATCGTAGAACTAACGATAAATAAAGAATTTAGTGCTAAATAACCTTTGAGCATTAAATCACCGGGCATAAAAAAGATGGCGGCAACCATCGCTAAAAGTGAAATAACAAATGAAAGTTTTACAAAAAGTACCCAGCCTGTTGTGTTTGAGTTAGTGTTTTGCATGATTGAATCCTCTGTCTGTGTTTGTAATGTCTCGTTGAGATGAACTATGGCAATAAGGCTATTTAAATACAACTTAAACGAAAAGAGTTGTGATATTTATGGCTGTTAGTATTGTATAGTGATACTTTTTGTTTTTTGTTTGAGTGTCTGGTTTGAGAATTAGCTAATCGGGTTTATCTTTTGTAAATGAGCAAACATTTCATAATGCCAGTTACGAATGGCAAGAACCGTGGTGTAGCCCATGCGTTCACCTAATGGCAGTGGAGCATCTTCCTTAGTCATCTCATCAAACTCACGAGAAAGGCGTTCTAGCTTACGTTGTAAAATAATATTGGATTCTTTTGACAGCATGCCGTTAAGTACGATGAGTTTTTCTTCCTCCACGGCAAAATTTGAATTAAAGAATTCGGTTTCAATATTGGTTTGGAAGAAGTGTTGGATGGGGCCATTTTTACGCCATTTGAAATTCGGGGATACACGTAGTTTTATCTTATTATTAGGGAGTAATTCGATTAACTTGAGGCGATCTAGTCTAGTCAAAAGCTGGATGCACCTTGCTTTGCTAAGGGTATAGTAGTGCAACATATCATCTAAGCTCCAATTATGAAGCACACATACGGTGACTAATAAAAGCTCAATATCGGAGACTAACTCCTTCTCCTGTGCATCGCTTAATTCATCAATTTGTAAAGCAGTCGATTCATTGGCTCGCTGAATTAAATCGCTGATCTCAATTTCTAGTAAGCCGCAAATAGCATCTAAGCGTTGCAAACTTAGGCTCTGCTGAGCAAACATTCGTTTTACACTAGCCTCAGAGAGCTGTAGGTGCTTAGCGACATCAGCATAGGTTTTTCCGTAGGATTTTAGGGATTTTTTCAGTGTATTTATAATGAGAGAAGTTTGTGCCATGTCAGGTATTTCAAGTGTATTTATAGTTGAGAGTAACGGGCTAATGTATTTTCATTATAGAATTAATGTTCCTCAATCACCTTATAAAATAGGTAGTTCATTATGTTTCAGCGAATAAAAGAAGATATTAACTGTGTATTTGATCGAGACCCCGCCGCAAGGAATCATTTCGATGTGCTAACTACTTATCCGGGGGTGCATGCCATTATTTTTCATCGATTTAGTCATGTGCTATGGGAAAACGGGTTTAAATGGCTGGCTAGAATATTATCTAATTTTGCCCGTTTTTTTACGGGCATTGAAATTCATCCAGCGGCAACAATCGGGCGACGCTTTTTTATCGATCATGGCATGGGAGTTGTGATTGGTGAAACCGCAGAAGTGGGTGATGATTGCACAATGTATCATGGGGTAACACTAGGCGGTACAACATGGAATAAGGGCAAGCGACACCCTACGCTAGAAAATGATGTTGTAGTGGGGGCAGGTGCAAAGATACTAGGGCCGATTACATTATCCTCGGGTGTGCGGGTTGGTTCAAATGCTGTTGTTGTCAAAGATGCCCCAGAGAATATGACTATTATTGGCATTCCAGGAAGAGAAGTTCAGAGACGAACTAATCAGCAGAAAAAACGCGAAGATATTGCCAAAAAAATGGGCTTCGATGCTTATGGTGCAACCCAAGATATGCCTGATCCTGTATCAAATGCCATGCATCGCATGCTAGATCATATTCATTTAATGGATGAAAAGATGGAAAGAATGTGTGTAGAAATGCGTCGCTTAGGTAGCACCATGCAAGAGGAACCACTGCCTGAAATTACTGTATCGGGTATTGATAAAGAACCATCATGTGATTCATCAGATAGCAATGATTAACATGTTTGAATATTATAATATTCGCAAATAGATAATTAAAACAATAACTTATATTGTGGTTTTCCTTTGTTTTTTATTTCCTTTTTGCCGTTTATCAATTAGTATGCCTCTAGTTGATATAGATCAATTTGATATTAATTGAGTTATCAAGGTGTAAAACAGTATCAATTTGACATACTTAAAGTAAGAGAACGGAGGATGATATGAGGCATAAAATTAGCCTATCGACTATGATCGTGGCCATCGGGCTTACGTTCAGTACATCTGTTGCGATGGCAGCAGATGAAGAAAAAGCAGCGGCATCAACGACAGGTGGGGACGCTCGTGCAACGATGCTTTCTTATACTTGTGCAGGTTGTCACGGCACAAACGGTGTAAGTACTGGACCAGCCATTCCAACAATTGCAGGAATGGCAGAAGATACGTTTACTGATGCAATGAATGCATTTAAAGATGATGAAGGCGGTAAAAACGCAACAATCATGGGACGTATTGCTAAAGGCTATTCTGACGAAGATATTGCTGCAATGGCAGGATTCTTCTCAAAGCAAAAGTTTGTTGCGGCTAAGCAAGAAGCCGATGCAACGAAAGCGGCAGCGGGCAAGAAAATTCATGAAAAAAGCTGTGAAAAATGCCATGAAGAAGGTGGATCACAAGATGTTGATGGTTCTGGTATTTTAGCTGGACAATGGAAACCTTATCTTCAATACAGTTTAAAAGATGCCCTAAGCGGTGATCGTACTGTGCCAAAGAAGATGGCCAAGAAGCTTAAGTCTGTTCATGAAAGCAAAGGTGATGATGCCATTGCTGAACTTCTTGAATACTACGCTAGCCAACAATAATCAGAGGAGATTAAACAATGTCAAATTTCTCACGTAGAAGTTTTCTAAAAGCCTCTGCAGGTGCAACCGCATTAGGCGTATTGGGTGTTCCTTTTATTGCTAGAGGAGCAGGAGCAAAGGTTGTCGTCGTTGGTGGTGGTACTGGTGGCGGTACAGCAGCTAAGTATATCAAAATGATGGATCCATCAATTGATGTTACATTGATTGAAAAGAATGAAGCCTATTATACATGTTACATGAGTAACGAGGTGCTTAGTGGAGTCCGTACAATGGACGATATTAAGTTTGGCTATGATGGCATGAAAGGTCATGGTGTTAATGTCGTTATCGATACTGTAACGGCAATTGATGCGGAAGGAAAAAAAGTTAAAACAAAAGGCGGAGAATTTGCTTATGACAAGCTGGTTGTTTCACCTGGTGTTGACTTTAAATTTGATGGAATTGAAGGCTATGATGAAAAAGTTGCTGAAGAAATTCCTCATGCATGGAAAGCAGGTCCCCAAACTGCAACATTACGTAAGCAGTTAGAAGCAATGGATGATGGTGGCACGGTTGTTATTTGCCCACCAACCAACCCTTTCCGTTGCCCTCCTGGCCCTTATGAGCGAGCAAGTCAAATTGCAATGTATTTGAAGGCCAAAAAGCCAAAGTCAAAAATCATAATTCAAGATCCTAAGCAAAAGTTCTCAAAAATGGGGCTATTCACGCAGGGCTGGAAAGATTTATACGGCTATGAAACTGACAACAGCATGATCGAATGGGCTGGTGGTGATGACACAGCTCTTGCAAAAGTTGATGCAGCAACTAAAACGATTACAAATGGTTTTGGTGATGAAATCAAAGCAGACGTATTAAATGTCATTCCTGCACAGAAAGCAGGTAAAATCGCGTTTGATGCAGGTCTAACGAATGAAAAGGGCTGGTGTCCTGTTGATTTAGGTACATTCGAGTCAACTATCCATAAAGACATTCACGTCATTGGTGACTCAAGTGTAGCAACTGGTATGCCTAAGTCAGGCTATGCTGCGAACTCTCAAGGTAAAGTCACTGCTGCTGCTATCGTTGCTGCTCTTAAAGGAACAGATATGGCAAGTCAGGCATATGTTAATACTTGCTATAGTATTGTTGGTCCTGACTATGGTATTTCTGTTGCTGCGGTATATGAGCTTGGCAAAGATAAAGAGAAGGGTACGCCTAAAATCAACAAGCTATCTGGTGGTTTAACCGCGACAGATGCCTCTGCTGAAACGCGTGCTCGTGAAGTTCAATATGCATATAGTTGGTATAACAACATCACTAGCGATATTTTCAAGTAAAGCATTTTAAAGCTATTACATTGTTGTAAAAAAAGGGGCTATTTATAGCCCCTTTTTTTTGTGTTTCTAAATTTTATTCTGATACCACTACTGATACCCTTATTAGAGTGCAATATTACATAAACTTAGCTAGTTGGGAATGAGTATAAATAAGCTGAAAAGCTTGATATAGAGGATTCCAGAGCAAAAATGATTGCTCTGGAATTGAATAATGGTGGGCCTGGAGGGACTTGAACCCGCGACCAATCGATTATGAGTCGACTGCTCTAACCAACTGAGCTACAGGCCCTAAAAGGGGAATTAATCCTAATACAGCCAGATTAACTCTCCCTTAAAAACTAACTAATAATTAAGCCTATGAACTCGTATTTTTAGAGCCATCGCCTGTTAGTTCTAGGAAGCTGCGAAGCATATCTGAACGCGTAGGATGACGCAACTTTCTTAGAGCTTTTGCTTCAATTTGACGGATACGTTCACGTGTTACATCGAACTGTTTGCCGACTTCTTCCAGTGTATGATCGGTGTTCATATCGATACCAAA
>JALVRY010000018.1 GCA_027024625.1 Thiotrichaceae bacterium | reverse complement strand
TTATTAATGAGATCGAGAATGTGTCTCGGGTAACTTATGATATTTCTGGAAAACCACCTGCGACCATTGAATGGGAATAAAAGATTCAAGAAAATTAGGAGAATTTTAACAACCTGCTAGCTTGAATCTAAACTATTAGTCTTCTCTAGAGTCCATAGTTATACGTGCAAGTGTTCAGGAGTAGTGAAAATGAGATTTCAAACAATCAAAATAATACCCATTCTAGCCTTATTATTTCTTGTTGCCTGTGGTGGTGATAAGAGCACAAGTGATGATGAGATCGCATGTGCTCAGGTGATTACAACGGCCTATAACCCTAAAACGGGTGAAGTAAAAGACTTCGCCACACCTTGTGATGTACCAGATGGTTGGACAGTAGGTACTCCAGCTACAAAACAGTATGGTCTGGAAGGGCTGCATAAGGTTGAAAAACAGACAGAAAAAGATAAAGGTGAAGCGGTTGTCTATTATCCAAAGGGCATCAGTAAAAATAAGAAAACACCTTTGATATTCTTTGCGCCAGGGTTTAATAATAGCAACTCCGAAAACTATCATTCTTTACTGAACTTCATAGCAAGTCATGGTTATTCCGTCATCTATGCTAAGGATAACTCTGGCTCGCCCACAAGATTGATTGCACGTTTTGAGAAAATGTTAGCGCCTGTTAATGATGTATTACCGTATGTGGATACAACGCGTATTGGTGTGATCGGTCATTCATCGGGTGGTGGTGATACTTTCAGAATATTGGATTACTTTTCTAAGAAGGGCTATGGCGACAAAGCTCGATTCATTATGGCTTTAGATCCTTATATGGCATTTGATATGAGTGCGGATGACATGATGCAGTTACCAAATAATACCAATGTCGTGCTTATACAGTTTGGTGATAATGGGCAAGGTTATGATAAAAATGGAAGACCTACGAATGCTACAGATTCTATTATTCCTTTAACTGAGTATAGTTTGCTAACGTCAATAGCTGATAATAAAAAAGATTATCAGGTTGTTCCTAATAAAACTCATGGCTATGCGAAAGGGTCGAGAGCATACAGTGATATGCAGAGTGTCTTAAAGCCTTTGGATGCACTAATGGATTATACTTTTAATGCTACAAAATCCGCACATAAGACAGCGTTAGAGCTTGGTAGTGATACGCCCTATAAAGATGGTTTGCAAAAACGAGATGACCCTGTCGATTATAAATATGGCTGTAAAAATAACTTTGTAAACACCAAAATTGACTATTGTGTCTTAGATTTAAATTCTGGAAAAATCTAATGTATTACACACACGCCAATATTAGCCTTTTACATGAGAGTATGACGAAAAAAGAATTTGTGTAATTTTATACCTGTCATATCTTTCATACAAAGGTCTCACTATAAAGGTTAGCTATATATTGTGACCTCAGCATAACTCAGGTGATGAGTAAAAAGGGCTAAAATCATCCTGATTTTTGTTGTAAATCTTGCTAATAGCCCACTATTAGCCGCGATTCACGCCTCAATCAGAATGATTTTATCGCCCTTTTCTTTCACCACTGAGTTATGCTGAGGTCTCATATTGATCAATTTTTTGACTTTATATTAATGAACAGTGATACTTCAGCATAAGCTTAGCTTTACTTGCGCTTTAAAATCAACCATATACAGGTTATATCATGAAAAAGTTACTTCTTATTTTTACTCTATTATCGCTTCTTACTGCTTGTGGTGGGAAAGAAGAGTTCGGCAATGCATTGATTGATACTGTACCAGGACTAAGTGATGAAGAAAGAGCGGTTTGGAGAATAGCAAATTACGTAAAATATAATGATGGGAAAGTACCACCTTTATCGTTGTTTACACAAGCAGGCATCATCAATGTAGATGAAATTAACAAAGAAAGTATTCTTAAACTAATATCTCAAAAAGATTTTGATACTGTTAATAGTAAATCTGAGTTACAAACTCTGATTGATAAATACAATATAGCGATTAAAAAAGTAAAAGCATTTGCCGAAGATAAAGGTGAGGCACCTACTGTAGAGGATTATTTTGATATCGGCGTTTCTGATAAGGAATTAGAAGCTAAGATAGACACATTAAATACTCAAATAAAAGGCTTACCAAAATCAGAGCTTGAAAAACTATCTTTAATTAAAATACTGTCTATTCTTGAAAAATTTTAACAAATTGTCGTAATCATCGTAGCTATACAATTACAAGATGCTTCTCATAATAAATGGATGGCACATGCACTTTTTTTAGCAGAGCGCTCTCGTGCTGAAGGTGAGGTACCTGTCGGTGCAGTCATTGTAAAAAATGGCAAATTGATTGCAGAAGGTTGGAATCAACCCATCGACAAACACGATGCTACGGCTCATGCTGAAATCATGGCAATTCGCGCCGCAGGTGAAAAGCTTAAAAACTATCGCCTTCCAGATACAACCCTCTATGTTACCTTAGAACCTTGCACCATGTGTGCAGGTGCAATGATTCACGCACGTATTGAACGTGTAGTTTTTGGTGCG
>JALVRY010000017.1 GCA_027024625.1 Thiotrichaceae bacterium | reverse complement strand
TGCGAATATTGATTTGATTAGGGGAGACTACGAAGCCGCAGAACCACTATATCAGCGCGCACTTGTCTTGATGGAAAATACGTTAGGTAAAGACAATTTAACAGTTGCTGATACCTTGAATAATTTGGCGACACTTTACTTTAAAAAAGGTGATTATAAGCAAGCAAAACCGCTATTTCAGCGTTCACTCACGATTGTTGAAGATAAGTTAGGACGTTATCACCCTGAAACATCAATACGATTAAATAACCTTGCTGAACTTTATAGTGAAATGGGAGAACTGGACGAAGCTGAAGAGCTTTATCAACGTGATCTCTTTATTACCGAGAAAGTTCTAGGAAAAGCCCACCCTTCAATTATTAAAACATTGAATAATCTAGGAGAGCTGTATAGAAAAACGGGAGACCTTGATAAGGCGGAGCCACTATATTTACGAGCCTTGAGGACAGCAGAGGCGAAGTATGGGAGGGGGCATTATTCTACTGCATCGATTTTAAATAATTTGGGTGAATTGTATAGAGAAACAGGACGATATGATCAAGCAGAGTCATTTTATAAGCAATCTTTGGATATTGTAGAACGCACATTTGGTATAGAAGAGCACCATGAAGTTGCTATCCGCTTGAATAATTTGGCTGAATTGTATAAGGCTCAAGATAAGTTTGATCAAGCAGAAAGATTTTTCCTCAAAGCGTTGGCAATTAAAGAAAAGTTAGATGGTGCAGATCATCCTTCTATTGCGATAACGGAAAATAACTTGGCAGGTTTATATGAAGATAAAGGTGATTTTAAATCAGCTGAGACGCATTACAAACGGGCAATTGAGATCTTAAATAAGAATTTCCCAGAAGGTCATCCTAATCTTGATATTGCAAAATCAAATTATGAAGATATGAAAGTTAAAATGGAAATTAATAAATCAGAAGAGAGTGCTAATTAGTTCTAAGTAGGAGTGTATAATTAATTTAACAAAATTTGCGAAGGATATTTTTTGATATTCAAGTCATTATCGAAGAAGCATAGCCGAGCTACGCGACTGAGAGAATGGCTTGAATAGCGGAAAATAGACCAGTAAATTGTTAAATGTGTGCACTCCTACTTATATAGGGCTTGATTTATTTACATATTGATTAACGTAATCATTCCAGTTATTAGGGATGGCATTCTTAACCCACGTGGCAGACTCTTCAAAATAAGGCATTAGGCGAGAATTTTGCCATGCATCTTGCTTTGATAAAGAGCTAGACATAAGGACGAGAACAATTGAAGTAATTACCATTGTACCCAGTAAAAAGCCAAAGATTGCTCCCAGTGAATGATCAAAACCACCTAAGCCCAACCGGTTTACCGCGGAACTTAGCAGGCCGCTGATAATTAAACCAACAATGAGAGAACCGATAAAAATAATACCAAACGAAGCTCCCCACCTGAGGAGTTCATTATCTCTGGCAAAAGGCATTTCTGGAGTCAAGACTGGGGCATAAAAAACAGCTAAGCCAAAGGCAAGTAGTAATGCACCTAAGGTCAAAAACTCTTTAATAAACCCCATAACTAACCCTACAATCGTAGAAAGTAGGATTAGTACGACAATTCCTATATCAAGAATATCTGCTGTCATTAATTGGTAACCACTAAGCTATTTTGAACATTTGAATTCTGTAAATATCTACGTTTCATTTTAGCTTGGATTTCATCAGCGTCTGCTTTATCTTGATAAGAGCCAATTCTTACACGATAAAGTGTTTTACCATTTTGGATAACTGACATGGTGTATGCAGGATACCCCTCGCTAATCATCTCATCTTTTACAGCATTCGCTTTGCTTTCAGAGCCTGTGGCAAGAAGCTGGATAGAGAAACCATCTGTTGGAATTGATGAAGATTGAGAGCCAGCCGATGCATGTTTATTAGAATTAGATTTTTTAGAAGCGGTCTTCTTTTTATCAGATGACTTCTTCTTTGGTTTGTCGCTATGCTTAGGTAGTCTCTTTTCACCCACTAGCTTAGGCTTAGGTGCTTTCTTATGTTTGTTCTCTTTGCTTTTATCCTTGTCTTTACTGTCGTTTGAGTTATGACGGCTGGAATTGACTTTATCATTACCAAGACTAACAACATCTGCTTTCTTTATGTCATTTTTCGCATCTTGTTTCGGTGTGTTTGCCGTACCTTGGTTTTGGTCGGCTGTTCCAGTTTTACCACCTGAACTTTGTTGAGCTGAATTTGACCCAGTACTTGCACCCGCATCTGCTACATTGTTTGCACCTTGCTGTGCTTGTGTTGCTGCATTGCCAACCGCTGTGCTTGCATCGTCTGCAGGGGTTAAACCATTTGCTGGGCGAATATCTAAGCCAACTTTGCTATCCGAGCCTGTGCCTTCTCCACCTGTAGCAGAATCATTTGCTGTTCCACCACCGTCTGCCGCTGTACTGCCATCATTGGGGAATGCCAGTATGGGAGATGATGGCAAGGTAACATCTTGCATTTTTGCCACATTCGGTTGGTTGTTTTTGGTTTTTAGTAAATAGGCGAGAACCAATGCTGCAACTAGCACCAGTACAATTGCACCTATCATTCTTCTTGTCGTTGTTTTATCCATTGCCATTTTATTAGCTCCTTGTTTTATCAAACACTTATATGAATCACCTGAGGATCAGCCTGAGGAAACTGATATTACTCCCGATACTACCAGAAAAGAACCAAATATGACTACCCTATCGTTAGGGGAAGAAACTGATTTAACACTATTTAATACGTCAGCGAAGTCATTGTAGCCAGAAACTGTTTGCAGTCCTAGCTGATTTAATTGTGATTCTAATTGTTTTATAGGTATTGCACGAGAATCATTTAGTGCGATTAAGTGCCATTCATCAACGATGGAACGCATACTTAAAACGACAGACTCTAAATCCTTATCGCAGAGTATAGAAAAAATCGCTCGAGTTTTGCCCTTAATTTCATTTTTTTGTAAAAAATTTGCAAATTGCTGTGCAGCTTGGGCGTTATGAGCAACATCAAGCAATATTTCTGGACTATTTTGTAGCTTTTGCAAACGCCCTGCGACATGTGCCGTTTGTAAACCTTGACGAATACTGCTTTCATCAACTTGGATACAAGATCGAGATAAGCCTGCAATTACCATAGCGGCATTTTGGTATTGATATTCCCCTAACAATGCAGGTGTCGGGAGGTTTTTATACTCTATTCCAAACCCTTTCCACTGCCAGTTATTATTATGGATGCTGTATGAATAATCTTGTGTGTATTGAAATAAATTTGCACCAAGTTCATTAGCAACAGTTGCAATAGATTTTGGCGGTATTGCTTCGCCACAAACAGCAGGACGATTTGCTCGCATAATACCTGCTTTTTCCCTGCCGATAGTTTCACGGTCATCACCCAGCCAATCAACATGATCAATCGCAATGGTAGTAATGAGAGCAAGATCAGCATCCCACAGATTGACAGCATCCAGCCTTCCACCTAAGCCCACTTCCAATATGGCAACATCAACTTGTTGCTCTACAAAACAGAGTACGGCAGCTAAAGTTCCAAATTCAAAGTAAGTAAGGCTAGTATCGCCACGGGCTTGGTCTATTTTCTCAAAAGCTTGGCAGATAGATTCATCAGATAGCGGTTTGCCAGCGATTGCAATTCGTTCATTATAATCAACAATGTGAGGGGTGGTGTACGCTCCTGTTTTATAGCCTTGTGCGGATAGTATGGCATGTAAAAAGGCGACGCTAGAGCCTTTGCCATTAGTCCCAGCAACGCTAATCACAGGAAAAGGAAGGTTTAGGAGTTTGAGTCGTTCGGCAACAACTCGAATGCGGTCTAAGCCAAGATCAATGGATGACAGGTGAAGCTTTTCCTGCCAATCCAGCCATTCATGCAGCGTCCGCATCGTTTAATTCAGCAGGTCTAGATTTGTGTTGTAGCATAGCAAGTAAGTCTGCAATGGAAGCGCGTAATTCGTTACGACTCACAATCATGTCAATTGCACCTTTTTCTAATAAGAATTCACTACGCTGAAAGCCCTCTGGCAAGGTTTCTCGTACAGTTTGCTCAATAACACGAGGGCCAGCAAAGCCAATCAAGGCACGAGGCTCTGCAATTTGCACATCGCCTAGCATGGCAAAACTTGCTGATACACCACCCATCGTTGGGTCAGTGAGGACGACAATATAGGGTAAGCCCGCTTCGGATAATCGTGTCAGTGCGGCGGAGGTTTTAGACATTTGCATCAAAGAGAATAAAGCCTCTTGCATTCGAGCACCACCACTGGCGGTAAAGCAAATAAAAGGAGATTTATCTTTGATAGCGCGATTCACACCGCGAACAAATCGCTCGCCAACAACTGACCCCATTGATCCGCCCATAAAGCGAAAATCAAAAGCGGCAACGACAACAGGAACAGAATGTACTGTACCCTTCATAACAATAAGTGCATCTTTTTCGCCCGTATTTTTTTGGGCAATTTCGATGCGATCCTTATAGCGTTTTTGGTCTTTAAATTTAAGAATATCAATCGGCGTAACACCTGCGCCGACCTCTTCACGCCCATCGGCATCAAGAAAAATGTCGAGACGTTTACGTCCACCAATGCGCATATGATGATTGCATTTTGGGCAAACATCATTGTTGCGCTCTAGTTCAGCACGATATAAAACTGAACTACAAGCAGGACATTTATGCCATAAGCCTTCTGGAATATTCTTTTTTTCCGTACTTTTTTCTGTACGAATAGTGGAAGGTAGTAATTTTTCAAACCAGCTCATTGTCTGTCCTTCGTTATAAATTTATACCAAAACCTGAATTAGGTTAAAACTCATCCATTGCACGTCGCATAGAAGATAGCAGATCACTGATATTATTCATAATCTTGTCTGCATTGCCCGCATTTTTTTCTACCATTTTGACTAGCACACTGCCCACGACAACCGCGTCGGCGATGGATGATACTTTTGCGGCGGTTTCTGCATCCTTAATACCAAAACCTACACCAACAGGCATGTCGGTGATACCGCGAATCACATCTAAATGTTTAGCCACATCATCTACGTCTAAGATATTTGAACCCGTCACGCCTTTTAGAGAAACATAGTAAACAAAGCCGCTACCCGCATCCGATACTTTTTGGATACGCTCTGGCTGGGTGGTGGGTGATAATAAATAAATACTATCTAAGCCATGCTCACGAAAAACAGGTAAGACATCATTACTTTCTTCTGGTGGCAAATCGACGGTTAAGACACCATCAACACCTGCCGCCGCTGCTTTCTTTGCGAAAGTCTCGTAGCCCATGACTTCAATCGGGTTTAGATAGCCCATTAAAACAACTGGAACGCTATCATTCGTTTTGCGGAATTCTGCGACCATATTGATCACATCATTTAAACTGGTGTTATGCGCTAATGCACGTTCACAAGCTAATTGAATGGTTGGCCCATCTGCCATCGGATCAGAAAATGGTACACCTAACTCGATGATATTTGCCCCTGCTTCCACCATTTTGTGCATTAACGGCACAGTAATGGATGGGTCAGAATCACCTGCGGTAACATAGGGGACTAATGCTGTTTTGTTTTCAGCTTTTAGAGCATCAAAAGTTGCTGTAATTCGACTCATAAGGTAATGCCCTCCAACGCTGCTACGGTATTAATATCTTTATCGCCACGTCCTGATAAATTGACGATGATATTTTGCTCTTTCGACATGGTGGGTGCTAACTTCATCGCATAGGCTAAAGCATGGCTACTTTCCAAAGCGGGGATAATACCCTCAATGCGAGTTAGAGCGTGGAAAGCTTCCATTGCCTCTTTGTCATCCACTGCCACATATTCAGCACGACCAATATCTTTAAGCCATGAATGCTCAGGGCCAACACCGGGATAATCTAAGCCTGCCGAAATTGAATGTGTTTCAATAATTTGACCATTAGGATCATTGATTAAATAGGTGCGATTACCATGTAATACACCCGGTTTACCTTTGCATAAGGTGGCTGCATGTCGATCCGTATCTAAGCCATCACCTGCGGCTTCAACACCGTAGATTTTTACCGCTTCATCACCTAAAAACTCATGGAATAAACCAATTGCATTCGAGCCACCGCCTACACACGCCACCAAAGCATCAGGCAAACAACCCGCTTGCTCCTGAATTTGTTGACGAGCTTCACGTCCAATTATCGTTTGGAAATCACGTACCATTTCAGGATAGGGATGAGGGCCTGCCACTGTGCCAATCACATAAAAGGTATCGTCAACATTCGTTACCCAATCACGCATCGCCTCATTTAAGGCATCTTTTAGTGTTTTCGAGCCAGACGTTACCGGTCGAACTTCTGCTCCTAACAATTTCATACGGTACACATTAGGAGCTTGGCGTTCTACATCCACCGCCCCCATATAAACGATACACTCTAAACCTAAGCGAGCCGCGATTGTTGCGGTTGCAACACCGTGCTGACCCGCTCCAGTTTCTGCAATAATGCGTGTTTTGCCCATATATTTAGCCAGTAGAGCTTGACCAATTGTATTATTAACCTTGTGAGCACCCGTGTGATTTAAATCTTCACGTTTGAGGTAGATATTTGCACCACCTAATTCTCGTGACCAGCGTTCAGCCAAGTACAGCGGACTAGGTCGCCCAACATAGTATTTTAAATCATCGTCATATTCTTGCTGGAAATCGGCATTATCTTTTAGCTTATAATACGCATCCTCTAACTGCTGAATCGCATCCATTAGGGTCTCGGCAGCAAACTTACCACCATGAATCCCAAAATGCCCTGCCGCATCGGGCATCGACTTCCAATCAAAATCACTGAACTGCACGGTTAACCTCTTGCATAAATTTTTCGACTTTTGTTTGATCTTTTTTTCCTGGAGCAGATTCTACACCACTACTCACATCCACGGCATAAACATTTGTCATTTTAATTGCAGATGCAATGTTCTCAGGGTTCAGCCCTCCCGCCAAAATAATCGGCTTCGGGTAATCTGTAGGGATTTGAGTCCAATCGAAAGTTTTACCTGTACCGCCAACGCTATCGGGTGCATGACTGTCAACCAAAAAAGCTTTGGCATCTTTATATTGATCAGCGTAAGCAGAGAAAACACTTAAACCTTTCATGGGAACAGCTTTGATATAAGGGCGGGAAAAGGATGAGCAATACTCGGGAGGCTCAGCACCATGAAACTGTAATAAGTCTAAAGGTACAACATCGAGAATTTCATCTACCTCAGACTTGGGCATATTGACAAATAATCCCACGGTCGTAATGAAAGGGGGTATGCTTTTACAGATTTCAGTAGCTTGCAGTATTGTGACGTTGCGAGGGCTCTTTTTGTAAAAAACCAAGCCAATTGCATCGACACCGCTGCTACAGATAAATTGAGCCTCTTTGGAGGAAGTAATACCACAAATCTTAGTTCGCATTGAATTTAATATATCTTCATAACTGGTTTTAATGGAAGGTTAGCCTAGCATATTAGAGTTTTCATATTAATACTTACGTGGTTTCAATGTATTGGCATGTCTACGTCCCACAAAATGTTTGTTCTACAATCTCATCAGGCTTAGGTGGTTGCATATATGCTTCGGCTCTTGTTTGTTCTACAAAAGGCTTTTCTAGCACTTTGTGCAAAGCATGGAATACGGAGTAATCATTATTATCTTCCGCGGCTCTTATCGCGGCTTCTACTTGGTGATTACGTGGAATATAAAC
>JALVRY010000016.1 GCA_027024625.1 Thiotrichaceae bacterium | reverse complement strand
GATAAAGGCAGTCCTGCACATTTCTATAAAAAGAGGGATACAATAATGGCTAATCAGAATGAAAACCCCAATAGGAAAATCACCAACTTATCAGGTCAATCGAGTCAAATAAAAAACCTACCTGCTACTCAAACATTATTTAAAAACACAAGCCATGATTAAATTATTCACTCGGCTTTTTCTGCTCATTATACTGTTATTTTTAGCTTCGCTTGTTATTACCAAAGGTATAGCAAACTATTATGCCGACGAGGCACATCGAGAGGCTTCTTTCGATGATTTAGAACAAGCAATTAAGTGGAATCCTAAACAATCCTATGCGTTGGGGCAGCTTGCAAAACACTACTCAGAGAAGAAAAATTATAGCAAAGTTCAAGATCTTGCTTTTAGATCACTAGCTAATAATCCAACTTATGGCTTACCCGCATCACTCATTATTGAAGTTGCTGATCAAAACAACGATGAGGCACTAGCAACGGAAGCGATAGATTTTACAAAGAGACTTTGGCCTTCTCACACGATAGCACGTAATGAAATTGTAAAACATTGGTTAAAAAAAGATCGAATCGACAAAATCCTACCTGAATGGAATGTTATTTTATCGCAAGAACCATGGTTGAGCTCTAAGTTATTTCCTATCATGTATCAATTAAGCCAAAACCCCGCTAGCTTAATATTATTTAAACCTTATGCAAAAGAGCCTTCCAGATGGTGGTCTAGCTTTTTTACTTACCTTGCAAGACAAAAAGACAATTTAGATACCTTACGAAAACTGTATCAGGTGCGTCTTGAGTCAAAAGAACCGTTATCAGATTCAGAACGTCGAAGCTACATCACAAGGCTATTTAAAGAAAAGCAATGGAATGAGGCTTATTTTAGTTGGCTAAGCGGATTAGAAAAAAAATATCAGCATTATGCTCTAGCCACATTATTTGATGGCGGCTTTGAAAGCGATCTACACGATACTGGTTTCGATTGGTTCTACTCCCAAAATAAAATTGTTTCCATTCGTACGGAAAGAACACGCGGAATACATGGTAAATCCGCCCTACATGTCTTTTTTAAAAAACGTGAACGTATTAATTTCCACCATGTTTCTCAACAGTTATTACTGCCTAGTGGGTATTACTCCTTTAAAGTACGCTCTCGAGTTGACCGCTTAAAAACTCAAAAAGGCTTAAAGTGGCGTATCCGTTGCTTAGGAGACCAAAAAACTGTTTTAGGTGAAAGTCGGTCGTTACTAGGCTCATCTCCTTGGAAAGAAGATACTTTTTATTTCTCAGTTCCTGAAAGCAAAAATTGCCAAGCTCAGCTTCTTCGCTTAGAAGCCAGTAGCCCGTATGCCCATAATCACCTATTCCTTGGTGGTATTTGGTTTGATGATATAAAAATTAAGCGCGAGAAAAAATCTAAAAATACAACAAAGGTGAAGAGAGAAAATGAAAAATAACACCTCTCAAAATATAATCTTATTCTTATCTGCATTTTTGTTACTTTTTGCTCCTATTATTCGTGCAAGTAATCTCCCAATGCCCTTGCTTATTCTTGAGTTAACAGGGCTCTGTATTTTACTGCTTATATTTTTCACGGATGAACAGAAAAAGAAAATACCAAAGCTATTATGGTTTATTTTATTAACCACGCTTGTTGTTCCCTTGCTTTACCTCATTCCTCTTCCTGAAAATATAGTCAATATGCTATCAGGAAGAGAGTTATATCAATCTGTTTTACAATGGGTTTCTGATAATAGCTTGCCCCCTTTAGCTTCTGCTGAAACTCTTTCCCTAATACCTGAAAAAACATTGGATTCATTCCTCAGTTTGATACCTGTAGCCGCTATCTTTTTAGCAACTATGAGTTTAAGTGTTAATAAAACGAAAATACTCTGCTATATCTTTCTTGGCATGGTTGGTATTGAAGCTATTATCGCTATCGCCCAATTCACTAATAGTAACGATGCTTTGTATTTTGGTATGCCTAATACTCATAATTCACAAGGAACTTATCGTAATCGTGATCATTTTTCTGCTCTCATTGAAATGAGCCTACCCATTACTATTGCATTATTAGCCATTTCATTCTCACATAACAATAGAAAGCACCGTCATAATGATTTAGTTAGCAGATTCTCTTCACATGAAACACTGATTTTTGCCACACTAGTTATTCTGATGCTACTTGCTGCAATTTTTTCAAAGTCACGTTCAGGAATTTTCTTAGTCTTATTTGGTATCCTTATTGCTACTTTGAGCTTTGCTCGCCATATTGGAGGAAAGCAATCAATAGGCGTTATGGCAACGCTTTCTGCCTTTGGCATTGGTATCGCCTCAAGTATAGGGATTATTCCAATCATTAATCGTTTTATTGTAGCTGACCCATTAAAAGATGAGCGTGGTCGTATCTTTGAGCATACAATCGAAGTCATACAGAACTTTTACCCTTTCGGTTCTGGACCTGGAACACTCCCTAGCGTCTATCGTGCTTTTCAGCCGATAGACCAAATGCACTTTATTAATCACGCTCATAACGATTACCTAGAACTATTTGCGGAAACAGGGGTTATCGGAGCTACTATTTTATTTCTGTTTATTGGTGCTTATTTAATGGGGTGGTTTAAGGTTTTACAAAGCCCATGGCTACGCTTCCGGTATATACAGATGGGTGCTGGGATTGGTATGTTTTTACTCTTATTACATGCACTTACTGATTTTAACTTCCATATTCCTGCTAATATGATATTTTTCGCTTTCTTGGCAGGTCTGTTTTTTCATTCCTCAGAAAAAAATATGAATAAAGTACAACACCGTGTAAAAACTAATGTTACAAGAAATAGAACAACTACCAAGCAAAAAGCAGAATTAGGCAAGAAAAAGAGAAAGAGTCCCTTTGCAAGCTAATACATCAAGCACTTTAATAACCTCCCTCTCACTGCTGCAGCTGCAGAAGGGAGATAAATACAACCATAAAGTTTTCGGCAGTGGGTTAAAGGTCAGTATATATAATATAATTCCTATATTTTTTACCGCCTGTTTCTAGACACAAAAAAGCCCAGCTAAGGGAAGCTGGGCTTTCAATTATACTGCAAACAAGACTTACTCTATCCAATTAGAGCATCTTTACTATTCAGCAGGACTTGCTGGTTGATTACTACCGATTAACCCAGTGGTACCAGTACCTGATGATGATCCACCACCACTGTTATTATCTACAGCCACTCCTACCACAACAGCACCAGCAACAACACCAGCAACAACCACTCCCGTACCAACACCAGCAGCAGTAGTAGTAGTAGCAGCAGCAGCACCGGCAGCTGGCGCACCCACTCCAATTTGCATGCCAGTCGCACATGGTGCGTCAGCACTGATTGTTAGCAAAGTATTTTGATCCAATACTGTGTTACAAGCTGCATAAGCTAAAGCGACTGTTGCTTTTTCTAAAACAAAAACAGTATCGCCTTCTACTAATGGCATACCTTCTTTTGCAGCAATACGCTTATCCGCATGTTCAATTAACACGTTTCCGCTAACTTTACCAACTGTTGCAATACTGGCGGGTGCTTCAACCGCAGCAACAATACTTGAAGCAAGAAGCAACGAGCTACCCACTAACAATTTTATAATTCTCATTACAATCTCCATTTATATCAAAGGTTAAAACTTACAGGCTAAGTAAATTCCAACAGAAATTTTGCTTTAATAGTAGCACATATTAACAAATTAGCTATAGAGCCATGACAAATAACTTGGAATTGTTGGAATGTTGCCCATATTCATGAAGTAAAAAGCAAGTGAGTAAAGATGACCTGCTTTATTTTTTAAAATTGCAAAACGTAAATGTGGCCCTGTACTATCACCAGAATTCCCTGATTGGGCAAAACACTGTCCTTTATTAAGCCTTTGTTTCTTTGAAACGATGATACTTCCCTTTTTTAAATGGGCATAAAAGGCTACTGTTCCATCATCATGTAAAATCTTTACATAATTGGCACGTTTAATTAATTCACTTTTCTTATGTACTTTATCGCTATCTCTATAACTATCCAGCTTATCTAAAACAACTCCCTCTCTCGCTGCACACACCTTTGTACCAACAGGCATAACGATATCAACGGCATATTCATTAAGAATTCCTTTATGTGTCTTCTTACCATGAAAAGCCTGACTAATTAGAAATCGTTGGCCTTTTTCAAATGGAGGTGCATAGAGATATGTACTGGTGTCTTGCTTAGTTTCTGGAGCAGCACATGCATGTATCGTTAGCATTGCTGCAAATAACAGTAAAAAATGAACTACTATTTTTTTGTTCATGTTTAATCGGCTCAGTTGAATTTGCACAGAAAATCTAACTATTTTCTGATTTTTCTCTAATCTGTACTCCCCAAGTAACATCATTAAATTAACTCTATCCTCAGCTACTCTATTCCCATAAAGCGCTGCTGTACCCACAAAGATAGTTGATTCAATAGTTTCTGATCTCGTTCTGATAGATCACTTTGAGCTAGACTCATTAATGATTGTTGGAATTGCTCTAGTGTTAAATTGCATCCATATTCTCCATCTATCAAACGAGCTTGGCAAAACTGTTGCCAGCTTCTTGTTTCATCTTCATTTAAGATTTCTGGGTAGTTTCTTGCTTTGTAGCGTGGTAGTAGAGTTTGCAGGCGTTTATCTTGAAAATAATCAGCTGTCCAATTTGCTAGTTGTTGAGGTTGCAAGTTCAAGAGTTGCTCACATCGTTGCCTATCGGCATTGCTAATAAAACCATTGTAGAGAGCACTATCTGCATCAGTTTCACCGAAGTCTGCTTTTTGGCTGTACACTTTAGTCAATTTTTCTAGCAATGTTTGATCTGACATTAGCAATTGATGATGACTTTCAATTTCATGCCAATCAATTTGCCACTTTTTAGCTTGTTCTGCTGTTAATGTTTTTACTGGGGCTAATGCAGGGGATTTATTGAGATGCACTCCTTTTAGAGCGATTCTTTCCTCTCCTTCTGCTAAATCTAATGTGGGTGTGTATAGCTTTTCCGCAATACTTTCTGCATCTAAACTTAACAACTCTTTGGGGGATACCCTCAGGTTATAACAAATAATTTCGTTTTTATTTGTTGGGTGTCGCATCAGTGGGATGATGGGGGCAATACAGCCTAATTCAGCAGGGAACATGCCCGATATATGTAATAAAACCTTGGGATTGTGGAGAGAAAGTTGTTCTTCTGCTTTTAATTTATGGCGTAAGCTTAGATAAAAATCAAACAATCTTGGTTGCTTTTGCTTGATTAGTTTGGCCATTGCTATCGTTGCTGTTACATCAACAAGTGCATCATGAGCGCCTACATGTTCGATATTATTTTCAGCAGTTAAATGCTCGAGCTTGAAGCTGGGCAAGCCATCGTCACGTTTTGGCCAGTTGATTCCTTCTGGACGTAGTGCATGTGTCATCCGCATTAGATCAAGAATATCCCAACGGCTATTATTGTTTTGCCAAGTATGCGCATAGGGGTCAATAAAGTTACGGTAGAAGCCAAAGCGTGTGACTTCATCATCAAAACGAATACTGTTATAGCCCACACCGCAAGTATTTGGTTTTGCAAACTCTGCCTGTATTTTCTTGAAAAATTCGGCTTCAATCAGCCCTTCTTGTTCAGTTTTTTGTGGTGTGATTCCTGTAATCAATAATGCTTCGGGATGAGGCAAAAAATCATCCGTTGGACGACAATAGATCATGATAGGATCGTCAATAATTTCTAAATTTTCATCCGTTCTAATTGCTGCAAATTGAGAGGGGCGATCAATCCTTGGGTTAGCTCCCCACGTTTCATAGTCATGCCATAAAAAACTTGCCTTGGACATTATTATTGCTCCTCTAAAACCCTATCAAAAGGGTAATTTAAGCTCTTGCCTTGACCCCATTTCATGAATAGCTTCCTCAAGATTTACCTGATCAGGATTATCAATTGATTGCTGTTTAAGCCTCTCGTAAAGCTCAGGTTGCTCCCAGGTTTCATGTTTGCCATCTATCGTCTGATAATAAGCTGCCCAAGGAATGAACTTTGTGAGTGGAAATAATTGCCCAACTTCTGGCGAAATATCCACATTTAAGCCTGAGATAAATAATAATCGCTTACCTTTATACTCTGGCTCTTGTACCACACTGCGAAAAACACGATCAAACTCCACTTGTGTATTCACTTGAGCTGCTTTAAGTGCAGGCCAGTCTGAAGTGACAATATATGGCATGGCATTGATAAGATTTTCATCCATTTCATCTGTCGATTGCCGCTTGAAATAGAATAGATCATGATCAAGGTATTTACCAATGGGGCGACTTTCCCCATCTAACCATTCATTAATTTTAAGTTTTCTTATTAGCTTAGTGGATGCAGAAAATACTTTTGATGTGCTTAGGCTGTTGAGAGCGTGAATCTCACCTGATTTTGTTTTCTCAATTAAACGATCTAGTTTTAGTATCAAACCATGCTTTCTTTCTTGATGTAGCAAGGAGTTATCAATGGCAATTTGATACCCATCATGCTCCTTTATTAGCAACATATTATTTTGTGCAAATTCGTATTCTTTAAGATACCAATCTAGGGTTCCACAAATTTTCCCACAATTCGTTGTATCTTCATGATGATCTGTTTGCAGGCGTCGATATACCCCAAACGTAGCCGTCTTTGGATCATAGCCTACATGGCTCGCATGTATAATTACCATATCTTTGCCATGATGCGCATGTGGGCCATGACGAGCTGTTGAGACAATCCCACCAACTTGTCCATGATCAAATGGAAATACGCCAAAGTGCTTGGTTAACAAAATAATCGGATACCCTTGGCTTTCATCTGAACAGAAAGCTCTTGACGGCATCATTTTTCCCGGTTTAAAACCGAGTGATTTTGCTAAATTATAGGCTCGTGGAACAAATTCATTATACCGCATAGCAACTTCTGCCATGTGATATGCCCCCAGCAAATTTTCACTTGAGCTAATTGTGCCGTACATAAAGCATCACTCCTTGATTTTATTTTACTGCTTATCGATACTATTATTATTGTTGTAATTTATCGCTATGTTGAATGGGCTTTTCTAGCACCTTACCATCAAAAATAAGCAAATCATTTTTTAGTTTTAAGCGTCCTTCAGCAATCCAACGAATCACGCGAGGGAAAATAGTGTGCTCTTGCGCTAATACACGTTTTGCCAATGTTTCAGCCGTATCCCCACTACAAACAGGCACAACTGCTTGAATAATAATAGGTCCACCATCTAGTTCTGGCGTCACATAATGAACACTTGCACCATGTTCTTTATCCCCTGCATCAAGCACTCTTTGGTGTGTATTAATTCCTTTATAGTTAGGTAGTAAAGAAGGGTGGATATTTATCATGCGGCCTAGATAGTGTCGCACAAAGCCTTCAGTTAGAATCCGCATGAATCCCGCTAATACCAATAAATCTGGTGTATATTGATCAATGCATTTTTGCAAAGCTGCATCAAATTCCTCACGGGATGAGAACTTTTTGTGATCCACAACCGCTGTTGGGATATTGCTTATTTTGGCTCTTTCTAAGCCATAAGCCGACGCTTTGTTACTGATTACAGCAGAGATACGAACCCCGCTTATATCATGGTTAAATTCATCAATAATAGCTTGTAGATTACTACCGCTACCAGAGATTAGAACAACAATTGAAAGTGGAGAACCCATAGAATTAATTAACATCAAGCGCCAGCGG
>JALVRY010000015.1 GCA_027024625.1 Thiotrichaceae bacterium | reverse complement strand
CTTTATATGTTGTGTCATTTTTTTTGATGTTAGTAAGCAATAATAGTTATGCTTTTTATACATTGCCTCCTAGTCAGCTTAATCTTTCAAAGCCTTCAGATATTTATACTGTTGTGGCAACGCCTATAAATGCTCAAAATGTTTATCGTTTAAGTATATATACACAGGAAAGTGAGCCTGAAGTGATGGAGATGATGCGTCCACTTGATGGCGATATTGTCGATATCTCAATAAAAGATGTGGATAACGATAATGAAGAAGAACTTGTTGTTGTCATTAGTGATAGTTCAGCAGGAAGGCAAAAACTGCACTTTGATGTATTTGAATTTGAAGGAAAAAAATTAAGTTGGGTGGAAAATTTTGGGCTTATAGGAAACTTGTTAGCGTCGTTACAAATAAGGAAGATTAAAAACTAATCAAATTTACAAAAATTAATAATTGAGGGGGGCTAAGTGCCTACATTTATCCTACTATATAGCGGTTTAATGCAGTAGCGATGATGGGTCTCTACTTGAAGAGAAGGAGTGTTTAATAATGATTGGCTTTGTTCGATTTTAGCTATTCTCTTCTAATAGTAATAGTGACATCTTTGTACGAAAGCTCTAACGAATAAAAAAGACTTGAATTTTCATTCGTCATCTTTAGTTATGCAAAGACTTTATATTTTTAGTGCGTAGGTTATTTTTTGGAATCATGGTGGATACTTTGCAGCAAAAACTTTTAATTGTTGATGATGATTCTGTTTTGCAGTCATTTTTGCAAGATTTTTTGACCCAGAAAGGCTTTGAGGTAAATGGGCTTTTGTCGGGCGAAGAAATAGATGCCTTTTTGCAAACAAATGATGTGGATTTGGTGCTTCTGGATATTGTCCTTCCCGGAAAGGATGGTTACCACTGGCTAAAATGGCTGCAAGAAAATCATAGCGGCTTGCCTGTACTAATGCTTTCGGTGAAGGATGAGTGTGATGATCGTATTCATGCCTTAGAGTTGGGAGCAAATGACTATATTACTAAACCTGCAGACCCGAGAGAGCTATTGGCTCGTATTAATAATCTATTAAAATTAACAAACACTAAAAATAGTAGTAGGCGGGTACAGTTTGGCGCTTATACTTTTGAATTAGAACGTTGCAACTTATTCCATGGCGAAGATATGATTCGCCTGACGACGACAGAATCGCAGTTGTTAAAAATATTTTGTGAGAATCAAAATAAAACACTTTCACGCGATGAGTTAACCTTTAAATTAAGAGGCAATGAGCATAATCCTTATGATAGAAGTATCGATGTTCATATTAATCGCCTACGTAATAAAATAGAAACAGATCCTGCACGACCTGTGTATTTACTTACTACTTGGGGTAAAGGGTATCGTTTTGTTCTTGATGAATAGAATTTTTGTGACTTTTATTTGAATAATCTGATCAAACTCCTGTTCTAAACCAGACTTATCGACTCACTAAGATTTCAGGAAGCTTTATTCTTGTGAAAAGCTATCTTCTGAAATGTGGTTAAGTTTATTAATTATTGTTTGCTTTTTATTATTTTAAAGGCGTATTAAATAAGCTAATCTCATTCCTTTGTATTGTGTAAAGCACTAAAGCTGAGCGCTTTGCACGAAAGATATATCGAGTAAAAAGGCTTAAATTTTCTCTGTTTTTTTCGCTATCTGTTCGTGCATAGGTCTCAATCTAACCTCCCCTAATTCATGGTTCCTTATTGTGGTGGTGTTATGAATTCAGGGCTATTAAAGAGTCTACCATCTGCTGTGAATACGCCGTCGCTTAATGTGAGTGAGCATGTCTGTGAATTACTTTTTAGAAATTCAAAACATGCTATTTTTGCTCATATCATCTGTATTGCTGTTTTATTTTATCTTTTTAGCAATATTATCCCTTTTGAAAAACTTTTATTTTGGTTTGCTGTACTTAGTATCGCATTGATTATTAAGTGGGGGATTTCTTGGCAATATTTTAAACGCCCCTTGCAAGATAAAAATATAAACTATTGGTACAAGTGGTTTATTGCGGGTTCTTTGATTTTAGGAGTAGCGTGGGGGGCAGTTACAATTGCTCTTTTTCCTGAGGATAATGTAGATTATCAACTACTACTAATAATCATTGCAATTGGTTTAGCTAGTGGTGCTTCTTTTACACAATCTGTTGATAAGTTTGCTGTAGTGGTATTTTCACAGCCTATTATGCTTGCCATTGCGGTTAGATTGTATTTTATCGATAGTGAAACATACCAAGTTACTGCTGCATTAATATTGGTTTTGGATATACCCGTTATTCTTGGTGCCTGGAATTCAAGTGAGGCGAGCTTTCGTCTGCATGAATCGGCGGTGATTGAGCGTAATATGAATGAGGCTAAGACCAATTTCTTGGCCAATATGAGCCATGAAATTCGGACGCCGATGAATGCTGTTGTTGGTATTGGCTACCTCTTAGAAAAAACACAATTATCCGAGAAGCAAAGTGCTTATGTTTCAAAGCTACAGCAGGCTTCAGAGTCTCTATTAGGTATTATTAACTCTATCTTGGACTTTTCCCGTATAGAAGCGGGGCAGCTGGAGTTAGAAGAAACGAGCTTTAGTCTAGTTGGTGTGTTGGATACGGTAAAAACGCATGTAGAAACGCAAGCACATAAGAAATCATTAAGTTTCGATCTTGAGCTTGATGAAAATCTTGAAGAAAACTTAGTTGGTGATCCATTGCGCCTAACACAAGTTCTCACGAATTTATCAGCTAATGCAATTAAATTTACGCAAGAAGGTGGTGTTATCTTGCAAGTTAAGCGGCTTGAGGATAAGAAAGATCAAATTAAAATAGAGTTTAGTGTTATTGACACAGGTCCTGGCATTGCTGAAAAAGACCAATCAAAATTGTTTGAATCATTTACTCAGTTAAATACATCGGATACGCGTAAGCATGGCGGTACAGGGCTTGGTTTAGCGATTAGCCAGCGCATATTAAGTATGATGGATAGCTCAATAGAAGTGGAGAGCGTAATTGGCGAGGGGACAACTTTCTCTTTCCAAGCATGGTTTGATGTTGTTAATGCTGACTTTGAGGCAATTGAAGAAGAACAAAAGCCTGCAACAGCCCTAGCATTTATTCCTGTTTTATCGGGTAAAGATATTTTATTGGTTGATGATGATGAGCTTAATCAAGAAATAGCGAAAGAAATATTAACGATATATGGTCTAAAAGTTCGTATTGCTAGCAGTGCTAAAGAGGCATTTTGGCTATTGAGTGAAGACTTGCCTGATTTAGTGCTTATGGATTTACAAATGCCAGAGATGACAGGGTATGAGGCCTTAGATGTTATTCATTCAAACCCAGCATGGTCTGACATTCCTGTTATTGCACTAACGGCTAATGCCAGAATTGTTGAAAGAAAGAAAGCCTTAGCCTATGGAATGGATGGCTTTTTAACCAAACCTATTGATCCATATAAGCTAAAACAAACATTATTGGATTGGATTCCACATGAAGATAATCAGTTTGGAGAAAATACAGTAAAGATGCACATTGTGCAAAAGCAGCGGGATTCTGCGGCTGAAGTTAAGGAAAAGCTAGACAATGTGATTGATATGCTAGGAGCTAAATCTGCAGGTAAGTTTTTTAAGAAAATTGATAAAGTGATTACTAAGGAAAAGCCTACTTTATTACGTATCTTAAAAGCAAAAAAATGGGATGATGCCGCTATATTAGCTCACCGCTTAAAAGGCTCGCTTAATCTATATGGCAGCACGAAGTTAGAGGAATTATTAGTTCAAATTGATGATAAAGCCGTTGCATCAGATGATGTGGATAATGTTTGTGTTGCATTGCAACATGAATTTGATCTAGTACAAAAGATAATAAAGAGCCGCTAAAAACAGAGTGAGATCTTTGTACGAAAGATCTAACGAATAAAAAAGGTTTGAATTCCCCCTATTTAGTCTAAAAAAACAGCCAATAGCTGTTTACTACCTTCATTTTTAGACTAAATAGGGAAATTATGCTCTCTTTTCTCGTTATCCTTTTATGCAAAGGGCTCAGAGCGAAGTTTAGTGGCTTTTTAAGGAGTGATTAGGTCTAATATTCAATAATCTGTTTGCGATAATTATCTTCAAATTCCGTTCTTTCATGAAACATATTAAAGTAAATATGCAGGATTAATATACTTAAACCTGACAGTACGCCAATTAAGCTAACGTAAGTTGGAAGTTCAGTGAGAATATGTTCGTGTGCGAGACTCCTTCCTAAGCTTGGTGATAGCAAAAACATACTGAGCCATGCCATTGGATAAAGGTTAATTAAGCCAATTAATGTTGCTGTTAGTGATTTCATTCTACTGCGTAAAGAAGTCGTCATTACGAGTAAAATAAGAGCTAAGGAAACTGCCGAAATTCCCATTGCATGAAAATGTGAGCGCTGAGCATATCGCCATATTTTTTCTTCAGATTTGGCAGGGTCAGTATGAGCCAAAGGGTGCATTGCGATACCTTGGTTTATAAAGTCTTTTACACCATCTTCATATATGCCGAAGAGTACGCCCATAAATAGCCCAAATAAAAGTCCAAATAAAGCGAGGCTAATTCCTGTTTTTACTTTGTTAATTTCATAGTTCATTATAAATTTCCTGAATTCTGCATGATTAATACCTGTTTCAGTGCTGTATTGAGGTACTGATACAGGTAGAGACCTTTGCACGAAAGATCTAACGAATAAAAAAGGCTTGAATTCCCCCTATTTAGTCTAAAAAATCAGCCAAAAGCTCGGCTATTACCTTCATTTTTAGACTAAATAGGGAAAATTACGCTCTTTTTTATCTCGTCATCCTTTCATGCAAAGGTCTCAGGTAAAAATAAGCCCTAAATTTCTTATTAGGTGAATACGATACGCTGCTAAGATGGACTGATAAATAGGCGATTTCCCCCTATTTCTATTAGAATAGGCACTATGACCTATAAAAGTAGTACCGCTTGTCTATATTTATGGACTTTTAATCTGACAAAAATGACCGAATATTCTAAAACGAGTGGTAGGAAGTAGAAAATAGAAGTGTTTTCTATTCAAATTTCTTTCGATTGTTTTAATAAATGAGATGAAAAGAGTGAAACTTACGTTATATTGATTATGGTTGTGCTGAAATCACAAATTATATCGGTGACAGTATTCTATAGCTTCCTAGGAAATGTAATGTATTTTATAACTATGCTTGATTGTCCCAAGTTGTATCAAAGGTAAAAGGATATGCCAAAGATTCAAAAGCTTGCATTAGCGGTTATGTTAGTAACAGTTGCCATCTTTAGTAGTACCGATATAGTGGGGGAATTCTCAGAATTTATTGAAGGCAAGGTAACGGTATGGCACATGATGTCAGAGGTTATTGTTATCTTGTTATCATTAGTTATTTTGCTCCAGTTGTATTTGGAGGCTCAAAAACAACGTAGAGAGCAGATAAATTTATCGCAGCAATTACAGGAAACTAAAAAACAACTAGAGGCTTCTCATATTCTTTTAAAAGAAGGAAAAAAACACTTCAGAAAAGTGATTGATTGGCAATTTAGAAAATGGTCTTTAACTAAGAGTGAGCAAGTTATTGCTTTGCTATTGCTAAAGGGATTAAGTTTTAAGGAAATTGCTAAGTTACGTCATACACAAGAAAAGACTGTTAGGCATCATGCTTCATCTATTTATAGTAAATCTGGATTAGGTGGTCGTCATGCCTTAGCGGCATGGTTCTTTGAAGATCTTTTGTAATGCTTGTAACTGAAGACAAAAAAGCCCGATATGTAGAAACAGTATCGGGCTTTTTTGTATTTGATGAACCAGTTAATGATTCACAGATTATTTACTAAGAATTTTTACTTCTTAGTAAGGCATACCGTGTCCATAGCTTACCATGAACATCAACATTGGGATTGAAAGCAATGTATTAGTACGTGAAGCCATTAAAGCAACTTTCTTTGCTTTAGCGATTTCGTCTGCAGTTGCGTCAACCATGCCTAGAATCTTCTTCTGATTTGGCCAAATGAGCACCCAAACATTAAATAGCATGATAGTACCTAACCATGCGCCCAAGCCAATGATTTGAGCACCTTCAGCAAGTGTGAATGCGTTTACAATACCAACACCCAAGCTTTCTAATGCAGAAAGACCTGTGATGAATGTAGCAACAGCTGCCCAACGGAACCAAAGCAATGCACGTGGAGCAACGTATTTATTGATTGCAGCAGGACCTGGATCATTGTCAGCTAGCGCTTGTCCAACGGCTGGTACTTGCACAAAGTTGAAATAGTACAATAAACCAATCCATGTAATACCTGCCATTACATGAAACCAAACTGTTAAAGATAAAATATTTAAGCCTTCCATTTATGTTTTCCTACCCTAAATTTTGAGAGATTTTTATGTTGCTGTTTTTAAGAGTTGTTTTCTCTTAAAGAACGAGCATAAAGATAATTGCTAAAACGAAACCAGACACGATAGTGCCAAGAATAGATGTAAGTGGGTTCATGTGAACGCCTCCTGTGTTATTAAAAATACCAACGCACAGTCTATGCAAAACGAAAAGTTATATCAACAAACACTAATATTTACATGGGATGTAGTGTTACATCTTGTGCTTTGTTTTCTATACCCTATATTTTGATTCCAAATAAGAGAATACGGTAAATAATCCCATTGCTTCACCACCTTTAGGGCGACCAACACGTTGGCGATTATTCCATGCCATTACATCAAAATGTATCCATGGAATATTTTCAGGAACAAATTCATTTAAAAATAATGCAGCAGTAATTGCTCCGCCATAGCCTTCGGGCGAGCAGTTGAGTAAATCTGCGTAGTCGCTTTTGAGTTGATCAAGGTAGTCAGTGTACATTGGGAGTTGCCAAACCAATTCTTGGTTTTCTTTGGCGTGTTGATCAAGTTCTTCTGAAACAGATTCAGTGTTGCAAAAATAGGCCGGAACTTCAGTACCCAGTGCAACACGAGCTGCACCGGTGAGTGTTGCAAAATCAATAACCATACTAGGATCATCTGCGACGGCATCGGTAAGTGCATCGCATAAGACTAAACGCCCCTCGGCATCGGTGTTATCAATTTCAACGGTCTTTCCTGAGCGAGTTCTTAGTACATCCCCAGGTCGGAAAGCATTACCGGATACAGCATTCTCGACGGCAGGGATCAATACTCGCAAATTAACGGGCAGATTGTTTTCCATAACTAAATTAGCTAAACCCAGAGCATGAGCCGCTCCGCCCATATCTTTTTTCATTAGTCGCATAAAGCGAGAAGGTTTTATATCTAGCCCACCAGAATCAAAGCAAACACCTTTGCCAATTAGGGTAAGGCGAGGGTGGGAGGTGTCTCCCCATGTGATTTCAAGATAGCGAGATGGGTGTTCACTGGCTCGACCAACGGCATGTACTGTTGGGAAATTTTCTTCCAGTAAGGCATCTCCAACGACCTCAGAGAAATTGGCGCCAAATTGTCGGGCTAATTGGGAAGCAACATTAGAAAGTTGTTCAGGCATCATGTGATTAGCAGGTGTGTTGATGAGATCACGTACTAGATAAATGGCATCAACAAAAGAAGTTACTCTATCAAAGAGTTGATGTGGAACTAAGACATGCGGTGTGTCCATTATATCTTGCTTATTTTGTTGATAAGCTTCAAAAGTATAAGCGCCTAGTCCCCAGCCAATCATTGCTTGTGTTATTTGTTGCTCAGTCCAAGCACTATCAACACGATAATCTCCCCTTGGAA
>JALVRY010000014.1 GCA_027024625.1 Thiotrichaceae bacterium | reverse complement strand
GTGATCGCACCATAGATAGCCATATTCGCCATATCCGCCAAAAATTTACAGAAGCGGGTTGCGAAGTGATTATTGAGACGTTGCATGGCGTGGGTTACAAACTTTCGGCATGTCAGTAGCTAAGAAAAAGAAGCACCTATTTCGGTTAAGAAGCATTCTGCTACTAGCCACACTCACCGTCTTAATGTTACCGCTGGGTAGCTTGTACTTTTTTAGCCTATATGAGAATGAACTGGTTCGACAAACTGAGTCAGAGTTGATTGCACAATCTGCGGTACTTTCAGCGGTATTTAAGCAACTGGTAGATGTGCAAAATCAAGGTTTACCCTACGGTATTATCATCCCTAAAAAAATAATATCAGAAGGTTACGATAATTTATCCGACCTCAAGGATGATCATATTGAAGCCCACCTTGATTTATCCAACGACCCCGTACTACCTCGGCGTGCTCATGCGAAACCTTCAGAAATTTTTGCCGATAACTTAGCTCAAGATATAGGTATCCAACTCAAAGATATATTGATCGACACACAAAAAATCACCCTAGCCGGTATGCGTATTTTAGATATGCATGGCACAGTGATTGCGGGTAGGGCGGAGATGGGCTTATCACTGGCTCATATCTATGAGGTTAAACAAGCCTTAGCCGGTGGATACAAAAGTGTTATTCGTGAACGTGTCTCTGATGAAGCCACACCGCCATTGGCATCGATAAGTCGTGGTACAAAAATACGAATTTTTACAGCATACCCCGTGATTTTAAAAGACCGCCTAATTGGTGTGATATATCTATCTCGAACTCCTAAAAACCTATTAAAACACTTATATGAAAATCGCAATAAGGTGATGTTAGTCGCCAGTACAATCCTTATCGTGACACTGATCTTGGTGCTATTTGTCGCCTCAACAATTGCAAGACCCATTCGTAAACTCATAGAGCAAACTCAGCAAGTGACCTCAGGAAAGCGAGACCATATTACACCGCTGAAAAATCCAATTATTAATGAAGTTGCCCTGCTATCGGAAAGCTTTGCAAATATGTCGAATACATTATCAGATCGCTCTAACTATATTCGTGAATTTGCCTCGCATGTCTCACATGAATTTAAAACACCCATCACCTCAATGCAGGGGGCATTAGAACTACTACAAGAACATGCAGCAGACATGCCCGTAGAAAAACGCCAACAATTTATTGGCAATATGCTAGAAGACACAGAACGACTAAAACGGCTAGTCACCCGTTTATTAGAGCTAGCAAAAGTTGATGTAATGGAAGCAGTAAAAGAAAACACCGATATATTAGAATGTTTAACTCGCTTAACCAATCGCTACTCAGAACGTGGCTTATCAATTGTTTTACCCAACACCTCTGCCGTTGTGCTGATTCCACACGATTCATTAGAAACTATCTTCGCAAACCTATTTGATAACAGCCTCCAACACGGAGCAGATCAGCTTAATATAAGCTTAGAATGCACGAAAGAAACAGCGGTAATCATCGTAAGCGATAATGGAGAAGGTATCTCCAGCAGTAATAAAAAACGCATCTTTACCCCATTCTTCACCACAAAACGAGAAGAAGGCGGCACAGGTCTAGGCTTAGGTATTATTAGCTCCATTCTGCAAACTTATGACGGAGAGATTAAATTATTAGAGAGCAAGCAAGGGGAAGAGGGAGCTTCTTTTGAAATTATATTGCGGTTAATTTGATCAGGGTGTGTAAAGGATAAGCTCTTCTGCTTGGAGATATGTTTGAATGATCAAATAGAGAGAATACATTTTAAAGAAATTAATATTAAGCACATAAGTGTTACTGTAATTCCTGTTACATCTTGCTATTAACTTCTTGAACACTATAGGTATTCAAATTTGTGTTTATTTACAGTCAATTTGAGACCTTTGTATGAAAGATCTAACGAATAAAAAAGGCTTGAATTCCCCCTATTTTGCCTAAAAACTCAGCCAATAGCTCGGTTATTACCTTTATTTTTAGACAAAATAGGGGAAATTACGCTCTTTTTTCTTTCGTCAACCCTTCATGCAAAGGTCTCAATTTACATTCACCGTAATATTCAATGTGGCACTTGAATTTGCCGTTAAATTATCCAATGTCCACGTTACGGTACCATTATTTTCATTGGTTGCTGTACCACCGTCATCACTAACGTAAGTTACACTTGTGGGGAGTGGGTCGATGATAGTTACACCTGTTGCATCGGTGTTGCTGATATTACTCACAGTAAGGGTATAAACAATAGAGTCTCCAGATTTAACTGAGCTTGCACTCACTGTTTTTGTAAGCTGTAAGTCAGCCTCTGATTTGCTTTTACGAAGACCAAAGTCGTATGTGTGGTTATTAGCTCCTGGTGCGGCTGTTGTTAATCTAATCTCAGCTTCTCCAGCTCCATTAGTAGTACCATCATTATCACTAAAATCAGGTAAACCATTTCCCGTTACGTTTGAATGTGTTAACACCATGTCATTAAGTGGTGTACCCGAGACCCCTTTGCCACCTGTAAACTGTGTTGGATGAATGCGTACTGTATAATTAGTATTTGCTTGCAGCCCTGCTCCTGCTCCAACATTGGCATGATTAAAGATATAGTTACCATTTGCGTCTGTAGTCGTCGTGGCGATAACTGCATTATTTGCATCTAACAACTCTACAATGACGCCTGCAATACCTGGCTCACCAGCATCTTGGATACCATCATCATCACTATCTTCCCAAACAAGATTGCCAATCTCAATAGGAGCGACCAGCTCTAATGCTTCAAGGTCACCAAAGCCATTACTTTTACCTGTTAGGGTTAAGGCAGCTTGAATAACTTCATATCCGTCATCACCTTTTGCTACTGAAGTGGTGTTACTCGACTCATGCAATACTCCTCCTGCATCTTTATAAATACGCTGCCCTGTTAAATTGTTGTAACGTACAATACCGCTTGATGAGTTAAGTATAGGATCCATAAAGGTTGAAAGAGCGATATCACTCTTAGCATCATGATGCCCTCCTAACATGCCGCTTGACGATTCATCATGTTTGACCGTGTCATTATAGTAGTCATCTGGTGTTGTAATATAAGAACAAGTACTTGTATCAAGCTGTGATCGTAATATGTCACCTTGGGTTTGTGCATGGAATGTTAGATCGGTTCTATTATTTGGATCTACACGTTTCCCGGGATAACCCACCATATCTCCCCAACGATCTCCTATTCCAATTAACATATTTCCTGCATTATCAAACCCTATGTCTGTAATTAAAGGAACACCATGTAACCAATAGCTATCACCTGCATTTTCCCATAAATTCCATCTTGTCGATTCTCCACTTCCAGAATCTATATCATTATCACGATAATCAAATGTCCATTGAGTTTCTTCATTCCATGTGCCTGTTGATTCATCTAGGCTAAGAATGAATCCTTTCATATCAGCACCACCACCAAAGTGCATAGACCCACTGGTGATATGGTCAGCAACGAGGCTACCATCTGCGGCTTGTCCTGAGCAGGTAACACTCACATAAGGTTTATTTCGATATATTCCTAAACCAAAAGGACGATACTCTCCTGCTTTTACAGAATAATCACATTTATCAGGAATCTGATAAGCTACTATTTTTGTTGCTGCATTAGCTGCTGTTGGAGCAACTGGATTCTTAGGATCAGTTAAATCAATGCGATAGAGTTTACGGTCATACAGGTTTACAACATATAAGTATTGACCATCTTCACTAATATCTATATCGCCTAGTGAGAGCTTGCCTACTTGCCCTAAAGCGGCCGAATCATAAGTAGGTTCAGTCTTATCACCTTTTAAAAGTCGCTCAGTGTTGCTACCAATCACATTGGATGGGTTGACCTTATTAAAATTGATAATAGAGGCATCATATGCACTTGTTTCATCACTTGTAGCAATACCAATCTCATCTAAATCCAAGAAATTGACATTTCCTTGTGTTGTAGGTGTTAAGTCTGGGTCAATGATATAAATTCCTCCTCCTCCAAGAGGTCCCATTCCTGTGTGTCGTTTGAGCATTGCTGCTGCAAAGATTTTTTTCGCTTGTCGAGAGTAGGCAAGCCCTTTTGTTGTGCCGACAAGATTTTGATTAACGAGTGCTTCCCATGCTGTATCAGTTCCAGTACCTCTACCTGAATTAGATGCTATTCCATGATTCCAAAATCTAAATTTAACGATGGCAGGGACATTTGCTGTATCATTTGCATCTCCATTAGGGCTAAGTGGATCGCCATGAACTTGTATGCTTGAAAACATATAGGGATCACTGTCAGTAGAGAAATCAGAAGGATAGCTAAAGGCAAAATTGTGCACCTCTGAGTCAGCTGTAGCAAATTGTACACTAGTACCATAAGCTCCTCCTCCCCCAGATGGAAAATCCTTACCTTTTGCTAAGGTACCGCAGTTTTCAGTTACAGGAAAACTGAATTCTAAGCGAACAGGGAATTTATTAGCAGGGACATTAAGTGAATAGTTTCCACCTATACCACTGATTGTATTAGCAACTTCTACATCTTTATTTGTAGCATCATTGGCATATGCTTTAATTATGATACCTGCTTCTCCGTGCTCTCCACCTTGCTTTACACCGTCAGCATTATAGTCACGAAAGGTTGTGCCAGTAATATCTGCAAATACTTGCTGGGAGAGAGCCGAACCTAGCAACATACTAGCTATTAGTGATAGTTTATAGAGCTTCATTGTTAATCCTTATTTTTATTCTGAATCAGTGACTTACTACGGCACAGTGAAGCCACGGATTCATGTTTATATTTTTCATTATTTAATGGCAATATTAAATCTGGATGACAAATATGCCTAATATTTTTATGTGATCTGTCACTAGCTTGATGAGTATTTGAGAGGTTATATGTAAGCGAGTAATTACACAGATTTTGGGATAACCTCAGATTTAATTAATTGTTACTACAATTTGCAAAGTCACCACATTATTTTTAGGTAACGACGGAATTGACCAGACTTTTGTTCCATCATCAAATGTAGTTCCCGCAGTTGGTGTTGCACTTACAAATGTGACATCTATCGGTAAAGTATCTGTAACTGCTACATCTGTTGCTTCACTGTCACCCTTGTTTGTTAATGTTAGGGTGTAGGTTAAAGTGTCTCCTTTTAGTACTTGTGATTTATCTGCTATTTTTACTAATTCTAAATCTGCTTTTGGTACTGTACAGTTGGCTTGAATATCTACACTGGATGTATTATTAGTGAGTAGAGGGTCTGTTTGGTCGACGTTTGTTATCTCTGCGGTATTTGTTATTGTTGTACACCCACCTGTTGCTGGAGGTGGTACAGATGCTGATCTAAAGCCAAAGTCATAGCTGTGATTATTTGCTCCTGCTACAGGTATATCACTCCCTGCAATATTGGCATCGGCATTGCTTCCTGACTCAATTCCATCGCTATCATTCTGATTTGCATTAGTGCCCTCACCTGTGTTACTCGGTGTTAATATATTTGTTCCTAAACTCGCCTGTTTAGTCGCTCCTGCATTGGTGTTGATATTAGGAATACGAACTTTATAATTTTCTCCAGCTGATAGTGCTGCGATATTGTAAATATGGCTTGCGGTGCTTGTGCCACTTGGATCATTTGAAAATATATAATATCCATTAGCATCCGTTGTTGCTGTCGCAATCGTGTTGTCACTAGCATCTAACAGCTCGACGGTAACACCAGAGATACCTGCTTCCCCCGCATCTTGAATACCATCGCTATCATCATCCAACCAAACACGATTGCCTATTTCGATAGGGGCTGGTGCAGTGATAAGCTCAATATCTCCCATACCATTGGCTTTGCCATTAAGCCCTCTTATGGGTGATGAGCTATGTGTGCTAATATGTGCGTACCAATTCCGAATTGATCCATCTATTGTATTTAATGTGTGTGTACCCTGTGTAAAGTGGTAATTAACTATACTTTCCCCAGAGGTGCTTTGTGGATGGGGGTCTTCTGTGCCAAGTAATAGATCATTACTCCCTTTCAATAAAGCCAATGCACCAAGTGAGGCTTCTCTGTCTCTATCTCCTCCAATGTCGTTAAAAAATTCTGGGATATCAAGGTTCGAGTTATAATTAATTATACTCTGGGGGCAAGTCGCAGTACCTTCTTGCTCATAAATACCATTTGTATTACATATTTTTAAGATTTCACCATATTCAGTCGCTCCTTCACTTTCTGTTGTTCCTGAAACAGCTCGATAGTTATTAGCCCCCAGTTGTGTTGAATATCTATCCAAAAAGCCAAGATACATATTATTGAATTCATCAAATTCAATATCACTTAAAATAGGTTCTCCGTAAAGTGTCCCATACTTTGCTCTTGTTGGATCAACCCAAGTATCTTCCCATGCATACCAGTTTATTATCTGTCTTTGATAATTTAAAGGGAAAGTGAATTCGTTTGTAAATCCTGCGGAAGGGTTTTGTAAGTCAAAGGAAACAATAAATGCAAACATATCAGCATTTGATTTTGAAATAGAACCGTCACAAATCGCACCCACATAACCTTTCCCTTCATGTATGGCTAAAGCCCAAGGTCTTAGTTGACCTTTTGTATTATCACAGACTGGTGCATTGGGGAGACTTTCTATTAAATACTGATTTACAGTAGCGGTAGACAGAGAGTTAAAATCACCTGATATATCAACCGAGATCAAGGCTTTTTGATTTAAGTTGACCAACCATAATTTTTGGTTGTTATGATCAACATCAATATCACCATAGGATATTTTTCCTACTTTTGCGTAGGCATCAAGGTCTATGTTTTGGGTTGCGGGATCATCAGTTAATGTATAGTCAGCACCGCTACTTCTATCAACTGAGCCTAAATCAATTGCAGCACCACCATTTGCAGGTACTTTACCTTGCAATGAAAAACTTCCTAATAATGTTGCTGGGCTTCCTGTTGAATAGTCTGCAACAAAAATATCAGCGGGCGTTTTAGCAAAACCGACATGACGCTGTAACATACTCGCAACAAAAAGACGCTTTTTATCTTTTTGATAGGCTTTACCCCAAACAGAACCTATATCTTTTGTCGTTATGGTATCAACTGGAATATAACCTGTTGCCGTTGCTCCTCTTTCTGAAAATGTGGCATTTAGTTCTGAAGAGGTATAAGGAACTGTATATAACCCCAGCGTTGTACTATTAATATGGGTTCCATTTTGTTGGGCATTTGTTACGTAGAACGGGGCTGTGGTATCAGAGTAGTCGGCAATATCATGTAAACCAAAATTTACAACACTCCCATCACCAACGAACTGAGTAGCAGAGTTAGCGATACCACCGTCTGGGCTTTCTTTTAAGTAAGAAGGTACCGTTGTAAACTCGACTCTTACGTCACCTGTCGTGGCTAAAGTCCATGAACCATCATCTGCTGTTACTGTGGTTTGTGATGTGCCATCGGCTTGATAGGCGGTAACAGTAACACCTGAAACACCTTGCTCATTGGCATCTTTAACGCCATAAGTATTTAATGCTGTACCATTAACAGGTAAGTCTTTGTAAACTATACCACTAACATCAGAAATTGCCTGTTGTGATAATACTAAGCTTAGTAAACCTATTGATAAGGATAGTTTGTTTATTATTTTAATTTTCATTCTATATTAGTCATGGTTTTAACCTGAATCCGTGACTTCACTACGGCAGATAGCACAAGCTATTGATTCCACAGCGGTTTAAAAAATGCCCGCTTAACCTACGGGTGAAGCTAAGATTT
>JALVRY010000013.1 GCA_027024625.1 Thiotrichaceae bacterium | reverse complement strand
ATAATTATGGTATTCTTTCTTTTTGATATTAATCTCGCAAATAAAAACAAGTTTTCTTGAAATTCTTTGAGTGAAAACATCTTTTGTTGCATTTTTTAGTGACAAATGTAGTCGAAAATTAAGTTTGACCTGATTTGTTTCTTGAATTTATTCATGAATTATCTTTTTATTTGCATTTTTCTACAAAACAAATATGAAGAAATTTTTTGTTTTAGCGAGGTAAATATTGGTGCGAATGCATTTGGTAACAGTAATGCAGGATATACACTTGACTTTATTACGGGAAGAAGTACAAGCCAAGATTACAAGCATGTTATTAATTTTAACGCTTAATGCCATTATTTACATGATTTTAAATGATTAACGTTAATGACGTTAACCTCGAAAAAAGTGTTTCAATTCATTGTTAATGACGTCATTGACAGATTACACGATTTGTTTTTACAAGAAATTTTTTAATTTTTTAGCCTGCCATTAATGATCTAATTGGTAGTGTATTTGTTTTACACGTTCCTTTTTTTGAAATAATGGTGCTTTATAGATTATTGACGTTGTTTCCAGTGAATGACGTTAATAACGTTAAAAAATTTATTTTTTAGTGAATAAAACTTTCATTTTTAGATGTGAACACATTTTCCAGTGGAAATAAAGGGGGGTGTCAAACGTCGTCGCGTAGTTATCGAGAATCAAAAACAAAGATCTTGGCAATTTCCAACAATAAAAAAAATTATTCACTTTGATTGTTTAAATCATTTCATTTAAAAAACGTTTTAAAATTTTTAAGAACTTAATCAAGGCTTTATATTCCTTGCCACTTTGTTTCATTTTTATAAATTTCACTGCAAGAAGACCACCGGTTTTAACCGGTGGATGAATTGCGGTTTCTACCACAATTCTTCACCTCTTCAATATACTTTTTAATGGTTTCTACTGAAACATATCTTGCTGTACCAACTTGGTAGCTTGGCGACAAAAGGTGTCCTCCCCAAAACTCCTTCTTTCTTAGCTCGGGAAACTTCTCAAAGAGCCTCTTTGCAGTTACTCACTTTAAAATTTTAAATATGTTTGTTGGAGCTTCAAAGGGTGAAACTGAGATGAAGAGGTGAATGTGGTCTGGCATCACCTTCAGCTCGATAATTTCCCAACCTTTTGTTTCTGCTATTTTTTAATCTACTCCTCCAGAAACTCCTTAACCTCACCAACTAATACTAGTTTTTTGTACTTTTGGCACTATACAATATGGTAGTTAATCTCGTATACTGCCGAACTTCTTCTTCCCATGCCAACAGGTAAAACTTTTAATAATTAAGACTTTCTACCTATAGGTGTGAAGATTCAGAAGGTCATCAAATGCAGGATTGTTCATCTCACCAAGGTTAAGCGTGAGTTACTTACCCAGGAGTATGAGAACCTTCAGAAGTTTCTTCAGGGTGATAACTCAGTTAAGCTGTATTCTGCTAATAAACAGCAGGCTAAGCGTTACTACAAGCGAGTTAAACCTACCAAGGAGTATCCCCTATCAATTCGCAAGGACTTAATCAAAGTAAAACGTAAAAACACTAAGATAGCCAAATACTGGGCTCGCATTCCTGTTGCTGGTAGAAGAGGTGGCGTTTGGGTTGCTATTAAGCTACATCAAGATATGCCAAATGATGTTGAGATTTGTGAATCCAAGCTCTTCAGAAAGAATGGTGAATTCTACTTGCATCTGACCATCCAGAAAGAGATTGACTTCGTTAAGGTTGAACCCCTTGATTACATTCTGTACGCTACTCCTTCATTTACCATTAACGAGAGAACAGTGGTAATAGCAAACGACATAGGAGAAGCTAACCCCATAGTTTCTGTGGAGCTATGGGGTTTTGGAAAGCAGAGAAAGAACGTGAGATTTCTTGGCAGAGAAGTAAGAGCAATAAGACAGCATTACAACTGGCTTAAGAAGTCTGTAGGAAGAAAGAAGATAAAACACGCCTTGAAATGGATTAAAGAGCACGTGAAACACAAGGAGTCGAGAAAAGTGGCGGATGTTCTACACAAGGCAACTCGTTCAATCGTAGATAGATCTGTTGAGCTAAGACAGCAAGGCTTTGAACCAATCATTGTCTTCGGTAACCTTAAAGGCGTAAGAAGACCTCGCATCAAAGGCAAAACGAGATGCAGGAAGAACAACCGTAAAGTGCATACAATGCCCTCTTATAAGATAAAGCACATGTTGCTTTACAAAGCCTTGTGGGCTGAAATACCAGTAGCTATTGTAAACGAAGCATGGACATCAAAGCAATGTTGGAGATGCCATTCAACGAACACCGTCGTAAGAAAGAGGATGTTCAAATGCAGGGATTGCAGATTGGAATACAACCGAGATTTGAACGGTAGTGTGAATATTGGTAACAGGCTCCTCGGCTATATGCTGGGGAACAGGGCTGATGTGAACCAGCCCCAAACTCCCCCGGAGTACAGTATACCTTTTAGTGATTCAGTGTGCGAGGGGAGAAGCCACCGTCTTTAGATGGTGATAGTTCACTTTATTGAATATATT
>JALVRY010000012.1 GCA_027024625.1 Thiotrichaceae bacterium | reverse complement strand
GATCTAAATGCACTGGTTGAGTTCCCAATCTCTGCAACGGGTCAAATCGATGATGTGGGGTATATTGCACCAGCTATAAAAGCAAGACATAGAGACATTGGTTCGACTTTCGGTTTAGCGTATCAACGAGAAACAAGAAAAACTTTTGTCAGTGCTTACCATAAACGTGCCGTGGGCTTTGGCCCAAGTGGAGTAGGGGCAATCTATAGTGTTGATAGCAATAATGTGATTGCACTTCATGCGACGATTCCAAATGCGGGTAACGATACGCATGACTTTACAGGTGATTACACAACAAATACTTATGATGAAGCAGCGGTTGCTGGTGTGGGTAAAAATGCTTTAGGTGATATGGAAATTTCAGCTGATGGACAAACTCTATATGTGGTTAATCTAAATGATCGTCATTTGTATAGTGTATCAACTGATGCTAGTGCAACAGTCAGTGATCTTGGTGCAATAACACGTCCAGCAGATTGTCCTGATCTTGATTTTCGTCCTTTTGGTTTAGGTGTCGATAATAAGGGAATGCTATACGTTGGTGCAGTGTGTAGTAATGAATCATCAAATGCGGCAAGTGGTAGACCCTCTGCGATTGTCTTGAAATATGATGGAGCAACATTTACCAAGGTATTCGGATATGACTTGTATTTTGGTGATAATGGCAATAGCAATTTTCCGTATTGGACGAATTGGACAGATACTTTAAGTGGTGATAAATCACAGCCTGCAACGGGTAGCACTTATCAGCCAATGCTGTCTGATATTGTGTTTGAAAATGATAACCTTGTTATGGCATTCCGCAATCGTGGTTCGGATGTGTCTTATTATACCGCAGGTGATGTTTCAGCCGTTGGTAGTGTGATAAAAGCTTGCTGGGATGGTGCAACATGGGCTCTAGAAAATAATGGAGTCTGTGGTGGTATAACGGGAGCACTATCTAATGATAGCAATATTGGTCCAGGAGGTGGTTTCTTCTATAACATAAAAGATGCCATAGGTAGTGAAAATTCAAAAGGTGCACTTGCTACAGCTCCAACGCATAATATTATCGCAACATTGGTTGATCCTATTCGTAAAATTAGTGGTGGTGTGCAGCAGTTAGATCCTGTAAGTGGTGCTAAAACTGGGCAGTATGAAATCTATAATGGTACGCCAAACGGCTTAGGTGAAAATGGTTATTTCGGGAAAGCAAATGGAATGGGTGATATAGAATTACTATGTGATCCTGCACCTGTTGAAGTAGGTAACCGCGTTTGGATTGATGAGGATAAAGATGGTTTACAAGGTGCTGACGAGTTAGGTGTTGATGGAGTTGATGTTAAGCTAGTTTGTGGTGCAGATGAGGCAACTGTTACAACAGCTAATGGGGGTGAATACTACTTTAGTAATGCTGTTGGTGGTAATGCGACATTTATGGAGTTTGGTGAAAGTTGTACAGTCAGTATTGCAGCAGGGCAAGCCGCTTTAAGCGGTTACGGTTTGACACTAAGAAATGCAGATGGAGATACCAGTAACAATGCACGCACTGATATTCGAGATTCCGATGCAGTTGATAAAACTAATCTAGTCGAAATTGCATTCACGGTTGGTAGAGCAGGAGAGAACAATGATACTTTCGACTTTGGCTTTAACAATGCTCCACCACCGGCACAAGTTGATCTTGAATTAACAAAAACTGTAGATAAAACGAAAGTTCTTTCAAATGAAGAAATTATCTATACCTTAACGGTAACAAATACCACGGCAACGAATGCAACCGGTGTTGTGATTGATGACCCGCTACCCGCAGGACTGAGCTATGTTAGCGATGATGGCGGTACAGCAACGACTGAAAATGCAGGTAATATTACGTGGTCGGTTGGTAATGTGGATGCTAATTCCAGCGTTAGTTTAAATATTACAGCGAAAGTGGATTAGGAAAGATGGTTTTTAGCTGGTTTTCTTGGACCGAAACAGAGCTGTTTTATCATCCGAGAAATTCCAGCTGAAAAGTAGCATTTATAAATTTTATGGGTGCTGATCGAAAAGCAGTTATTTTACATTTGGGTGTATTTAATTTTTCCAGAAAAAGATACAGGCAGATGAAGCCAAAAGTTTTTTGCTATACCTATGTTATCTCAGTGGATAATAACTTTATTGAGTTTAATAATTTTAGCTTTGGTGTGGCAATGATGGGAGAAAAAATGTAGGTAAGTTTATAAAAACTTAAATTGAAAGCGTATTGCATCTTTGCCAGGATCGGCAATGTGTAACTTTAATTCAACTGACTTACCGTTTTTCATTAATTCACCCTTTTTATATTTGTTGCGTAAATATTCTTTTGGAGTAAAGCGGCGAAGGGCAACAATATCAGATTTTGAGTTAAGTAAGCTGATTTCAATTAAGGGGTAAGGCTGGTCAAACTTGGCAATATTTTCTAATGATGCGCTAACAACAAGAGAGTTTGGTTCATTAGGATGTGAATAAATATTTTTATTCAGCATCCGTATCTTTGTAATATCTCTACGTGTGTCTATTTCACAGCCTGCTACTTTACAGAAGGCTCGTGTCATACCCGCTGTAATAGATTGTTTTGCTAACCAATCTTTTTGTTTATAGAGTATTTGAGCCATGAGTAAGAGAGACAAGCTAATAAGTGCAATTAATAAGAACTTAGTTGAGTGAGATTTATTTTTTCGTCGTAATCGGTAAGAGTGATCTTGAGTGCTAGACTTTTGATTTTCAGGAGTCTTTGTTAGGGGAGATAAGTAAATCTTTTTTCTTTTTGTTATTTTTTTCTTATCTACAGAGGCGACTTCTTTTTCTAATTCTTTCTTTTTAGCAAACTTACGGTCTTCTGGTAGCGTTGTGCTAAGTGATTTCATTGCATCAAATGTACTACCACATTCACCACAGCGTAATAGCCCCTGAGCAGCCGCTAGCTCTTTCATCGTAACTCTAAATATGGCTTGGCAATTGTCGCACTGGCTGTACATGAATTTATTAGAACCTCTACTGGCTAACGTCTTGGGTAAATTAAGGTTTACTTTGTGTTTATTAAATAATGAAATGAATCATTGTAGTCCTGTTTATGGAGCTAGGAGGCTGTCTGAGAATAGAACAAGCTACTGCAAATCTGTCTGATTGCACCTATTTCCCGTTCAAATTCGTCAAAGGGAACAACCATTCTTCTTATTTGAACGAAAAATAGGCACTAATCAGCCAGATTTTTGCTACGCTTGCTATTCTCAGACAGCCTCCTAGGAGATAGCATTTTAGATAAGCTATAAATATCAATTTAATAGCAGTAGCAAGCCTTAATTAGTGATATCTATTCTAGGAGATAAATAGGTGATTGTCTCAGCTGTTTGGGAGAAAAATAGAGCCATTTATCATTATTTTAATTTATAGCTTTGGATTGATTAATTAATTGTCTATTTTTTGACCTGAAATACGAAGCCAATCGCTCAACTGCTTGACTTTAATATTACGGAGATATTGTGAATAAGTTTCTACAATTGCATTATGTTGTGTGTGTAATATTCCAGATAACACAAGTTGTCCTGATGGTTTAATGAGATCAATCAATGATTTAGATAGTTCAATCAGTGGGCCAGATAGTATATTTGCAAGCACCAAATCAACGGGCTGTTGGGGTAGTTTGTCAGGGTAACAAGTGGATATAGCATTTTCTTCTATGTGGTTTCTTCGCATATTTTCTTTGCTTGCAACCAATGCCTGTTCATCAATATCGGTTGCAATAATGGATGAAGCACCTAGTTTTGCTGCGGCAATAGCTAAAATGCCTGAGCCACAACCAAAGTCGATAACAGATTGGCTTTTTGGTGGATTTTGATCTAACCACTCTAGGCATAAAGCGGTTGTAGGGTGTGTTCCTGTGCCGAATGCTAAGCCAGGATCGAGGAGAATTTTGACGCTATCATCATTTGGAATTTCCGACCAGCTAGGATAAATCCATAAGTTATCACCAAACTTCATTGGGTGGAAATCTTCCATCCATGCTCTTTCCCAGTCTTGATCTTCTAATACTTCTGTTCGAAGTTCTTTAATTTTCCACGCAGTATCGTCTTTTAGTGAAAAGAGGAGTGTGGGAATTTTCTCAAAATTTTCAGCAAATAATCCCGTGATTATGATGTCATTCCACAAAGGCGTTTCACCGGGCAAAGGCTCAAGCACAGGTTGATCGCCTGCATCTTGATAAGTGATAGAGGCTGCACCTGTAGCCTCTAACTTATCAGAAATAGCTTGCTGGTATTCTCGACTTGTTCGGCAAATAACCTGTTGCCAAGAAACTTTTGAACTCATTGAAGCCCAAGTTTCTTTTCAAGGTAATGAATATCTGCACCACCAGCATAGAAGTTTTCATCGTCGAGAATTTTTTTCTGTAACGGTATATTCGTTTTAATTCCATCGATTAACATTTCTGTTAATGCACCCTGCATACGGCGAATGGCTGTCTTACGGCTGGTTCCATGAACAATTAATTTTCCAATCATTGAGTCATAATAAGGTGGGACACTATATTCTGCGTATATATGTGAATCAACCCGAACACCTAAACCACCGGGTGCATGATAGCGAGTAATGGTGCCAGGAGATGGCATGAAAGTATCAGGGTCTTCAGCGTTTATGCGACATTCAATTGCATGACCATTAATTTTGATATCATCTTGCGTGATGCTAAGTTCTTTACCAGCCGCGATAAATAGTTGCTGTTTAACTAAGTCGATTCCTGTAATTAACTCGGTTACGGGGTGTTCTACTTGAAGGCGCGTATTCATTTCAATGAAGTAGAATTCCCCATTTTCATAAAGAAATTCGAAAGTTCCAGCACCGTGATAGTCAATTTTTGTACAAGCATCGGCGACGATTTTACCTAAGTTTTTTCGCATTTCATCAGTAATCCCCGGCGCTGGTGCTTCTTCAACAACTTTTTGATGGCGACGCTGCATCGAACAATCACGTTCGCATAGGTGAATGGCATTGCCGTGCTTATCTGAAAGTACTTGGAATTCAATATGTCGAGGTGTTTGGAGGTATTTCTCCATGTAAACGACTTCATTGCCAAACGTATTTCTTGCTTCTGTTTGAGTTAAAGTGATTGCCTCAAGTAAGTCTTCTCCACAAGTAACAACACGCATGCCACGACCACCGCCGCCGCCCGTTGCTTTGATAATAACGGGGTAGCCAATTTGTTCACCAAGTTGCAAACAATATTCAGCATCATCGGTGTTGAGTGGTCCGTCAGAACCAGGAACACAGGGTACATTGGCAGCTTTCATTGCTTCGATTGCAGAAATCTTATCGCCCATTAAACGTATTGTTTCGGCTTTGGGGCCAATAAATGTAAATCCGCTGGATTCAACACGTTCTGCAAAGTCAGCATTTTCAGATAAGAAACCGTATCCGGGATGAATTGCATCAGCACCTGTTACTTCAGCTGCACTGATAATGGCGGGAATATTAAGATAACTATCAGATGAGGAGGGAGGACCGATACAAACAGCTTCATCAGCCAATCGGACATGTTTCAAATCACGGTCTGCAGTTGAGTGAATTGCAACGGTTTTGATACCTAATTCGCGACAAGCACGAAGTATGCGTAGTGCAATTTCGCCACGATTGGCGATAAGAACCTTCTTTAGCATGCTAGCAACCTCGCTTATTCGATTTCAAAGAGTGGTTGCCCAAATTCTACAGGCTGTTCGTTTTCAACTAATATCGCCTTAATAATCCCGGCTTTGTCAGATTCGATTTGGTTGAGCATTTTCATTGCTTCAATGATGCAAAGTGTATCGCCAATAGATACGCTATCACCAACTGAAACAAAATCTTTGGCGGTTGGAGAAGAGGCTGCATAAAATGTACCAACCATAGGTGAATTAACGGTATGCACAGTTGGTTCAGTAGTGGCAGGAGCTGATGCTTCTTCTTCTGGTGCGGTAGTGGTTGGAGCTGGATCAGGAACTGCTGCGATGGGTGCAGTAGCTACAGGTGCAGGAGATGCTGTTTGTACGGTAACGGCGGAGGTTGCACGACTGATGCGGATTGAGTCGTCACCATCCTTGATCTCTATTTCAGCAATTCCGCTGGAGTCTACCATTTCAATGAGTTTTTTTATCTTGCGAACATCCATTTTATGTTGCCCTTATGTTGGTGATGACAGCGTTTTGATCGCTGCATGTAATGCTAATTCATACCCTTGTGTACCCAAACCAATAATCGTTCCTACTGCAATATCAGAAAAGTAAGATTGATGGCGGAATGTCTCTCGCCGATGCACATTTGAAATGTGAATCTCGATAAAGGGTATGCTTACTCCTAGTAGAGCATCGCGTAGAGCAATGCTTGTGTGCGTAAATGCCGCAGGATTAAACAATATAAAGCGAATATTGTCATCTACTGCGGCATGAATTTTATTGATTAATTCAAATTCTGCATTATGTTGAAAAGATTGTAGTGTGAATCCCGCATTTTGTGCAAATTTCTCCAGTCTATTTTCAATATCCTTAAGTGTGTCTGAACCATAGTGGCTAGGCTCACGTTTACCGAGTAAATTGAGGTTAGGACCATTAAGTAAAAGAATATCTGGCATTATATTTACCTAACGTCCTTTGAAAATAGAACCGAGTATCCCACGTACAATTTGACGTCCGACACGGCTGCCAACGGCTCGTGCAATACTTTTGACAAATGCTTCACCAATACCCTGCCGTCGGCTTCCTGATGATTTGCGCTCAGCTTTCTCTTGTTCTGCTTGTAATTTAGCTTGCTCAGCTTCTCTGGCAGCTACTTCAGCTCGTCGTTGGAGCATTTCATAGGCTGAGTCACGATCAACAGTTGTGTCGTAACGACCTGCTAATGGACTTAATCTGAGCAAATCGGCTTTTTCAGCATCGCTGGCAGCACCCATTAGAGAACGCGGTGGACACATCAATGTTTTTTCAACCATGCTAGGCGTACCTTTATCTTCAAGAACAGAAACTAATGCTTCTCCAACACCTAGTTCCATAATGGCTTTTTCGGTATCAAAATTGGGGTTCTGTCTAAATGTACTGGCGGCAGCCCGGACGGCTTTTTGTTCTTTAGGTGTATAGGCTCGCAGTGCGTGTTGAATTCGGTTACCTAATTGACCAAGTACACCTTCTGGAATATCTAAAGGATTCTGGGTGATAAAGTAGATGCCAACACCTTTTGAGCGGATAAGCTTGACGACTTGCTCCACTTTCTCAATGAGTGCTTTTGGAGCATCATTAAACAGAAGGTGTGCTTCATCAAAAAAGAAAACTAATTTGGGTTTGTCCATATCGCCAACTTCTGGCAGCTCTTCAAATAGTTCAGAAAGTAGCCAAAGTAAGAACGTAGCATAGAGGCGTGGGGTATTGACCAGCTTATTGGCCATCAAGACATTGATTTGTCCGTAGCCTTTAGCGCCTGTACGCATAAAATCCCACAGTTCTACCGCTGGTTCACAAAAAAAGTTTTCAGCACCTTGTTGTTCAAGAACTAATAAACGTCGTTGAATTGCGCCAATTGAAGCAGAACTGACATTGCCGTAGTTATTCTGAAAATCTTTTCGATGCTCCCCTATGTATTGGAGCATGGATCGTAAATCTTTGAGATCAAGTAGTAATAAGCCTTCGTCATCGGCAAATTTGAAGGCAATATTTAACACACCTTCTTGTGTGTCATTTAATTCAAGTAGACGAGATAAGATCAACGGCCCCATGTCTGAAATCGTGGCACGGATGGGGTGGCCTTGCTCACCAAACAAATCCCA
>JALVRY010000011.1:1284-2545 GCA_027024625.1 Thiotrichaceae bacterium | reverse complement strand
CCGGTTTTTTTAAGCCGGCAGGGAGTAAGCACAGGAAGTTCACGCTGGTTATTTAGCATTGATAAGAAAAACTCTACAGAAGCCGAGTTGGCTAATTTGCGGGTGATTTTTCCACAGCAGTTTCCCCGCATTGTAGTGCAAACAGATTTCAGACATCGGGCAAATTATTTTGCAAGGCTTGATACCCAGCTTGCCCAGCTAAGATTGAGTGGCTTTTATCAGTTTGAAACTGCTGAGCAAACTGAGAGCAACCATGGCTCAATACAAATAGACAAATTACATTGGGGCGTGCCCCCCAAGACACTGCTTGCAGAAAGCATCGCCATTAGTTTTCAGCAAAATGGTGCAGCAGTGAGTGCAGGCTACAAACCGGGTTTAATTGCTGTACGCAGCCCATTAGTTCTTATTGGACATCCCCTGTTTAAAGACAAACTCAGCATAAGCCTGGTTGCCAAAAGTGATCTTGGCATTGATGCCGGGCTATTAAATGGTTTTGTACAGCTTAATGTTAAACAGTCACAGCAAAAGAATAAGGAACTGCCTTTTGAAACCGCCAGGGCAAGTTTACATTTTGCCGGTTTATCTGCTGAGGCAATAGTGGCGCTAAGTGAATCAAAGGCAGAGCTGGATAACTTAAAACAGCAGGTCAACTGGATATTGGAAGATATGGGTGAATATCCTGAGGGCAGGGATGCGTTGTTTGCCCTCAACGACAAAATTAAATCAGCCCAGATGACGCTAAACCAGTTATTGCTAAATAAAATATTGCATGGTAAAGATAGCAAATTTAGACTGGAAATCTCTACCCGCCAGGGTGAAAACAACTCGTTCATCCGTCTGAACCTGGCAGGTAAAAAGAATAAAGAGAAAAATGCTTATCAAAGTGAATCAGCTCTGGCACCCCTGTTAACCACAATGGATGGAGAGATGACAGGTAGATTAAGCAATCAATGGCAGCAATACTTGACCAGGCTCGTGAATAAGCTGGGCAAGTCAGATGTGCTTAGCCTGAAAAAAGAATTTAAAGTAGATTTGCAAAGCATGATTAGTTGGCTTGAAGGGAATTTTGAGCATGGCTTTCTTCGGTAGAGTTTCCTGCAAATATCGCTATACTGTGCCTGCATCAATTATTTTGGGGGGATTTATGCATAAATTATTAAAAATAGTCTTTGTCATTTTTTTTGCACTGTTTACTAAAGTTGCCAGTGCAGAGGTTTGGAACACGGCGAATAACTACTGGAATGATAGCTGGGAGATAAAG
>JALVRY010000011.1:0-1274 GCA_027024625.1 Thiotrichaceae bacterium | reverse complement strand
AAGGTTAATCGTCCTGCTTATTATGGTATTCCACATGATTGTGCTGATGCAGTGTATCTGATGCGTGCGGTATTTTCTTATGAAAACAAACTGCCGTTTAAAATCCATTACCTAAACAAAAAAGATAAGTACATAAGCAATACAATGAACAACTGGGATAAGCTCCCGCAAGATCAACGCTTTCGCCAGTTTGCCTTATTTATGATTGACCGTGTGGGTACGCGCAGTTTGCCTGCGGATACTTTTCCTGTTGCTTTGGCACAAATCAAGGCAGGTGATTTGTACGTTGAGCCAGGGACGCACTCCTATGCCATCACGGGGATTACCGAAACAGGGGTAACGGTGTTAATGAATTCCACCACACCTGCCTCACCGAAAAGAATGATCAAGCTGTATTCTTTCCCTTTTTTTATTCCGCATGACCCTATTGGTATGAGCGACGGTTACCGGCGCTTTAAGTGGCCGCGTAATATCGACAAACCGGCGCAACAGCAGCCTGGTTTTAGTAATGAGCAATATATAGTGGCACAAAAAACGGGTCTGAATTATGTGCCCTTTACCGATGTGATTTCCAAAAAGTTGCAACGCCGTCCTGAACCACTGGAAGAAAAAACCATGCGTTTAATGCATAGCCTGTGTTCATTTGCCAAAGAGCGGGTCAACTATGTGAACGATGGTTTGAATCATCTTGCCAAAATCCGCGCCGAAGGAAGGCAGTGCATGAATGCCAAAGAATATGACTATTATTCGACCCCATCGCGTGATAAACGGCTTTATCGCTTTTTTCAGGAAGTACAGAAAATCGCCTATGCAGGGGGTGAGTTAGAAGAGGGCAAGGTTAATGGGCAAATACTCGCACGCTCTATTTTTCATCCCGAGTTGCCTGAGGGCTTGCTCACTGAACTGGATAATTTTTGTGGTCTGGCGATTTATCCCAACGATAATGTAAGGCACATCAATTTGCGCCAAATGTGGGAAAATCTGGAAAAAGGCACGGTCTCCTCTGATCCGCATGCACCCTTTGATAATCGCTGGGGGCTGACACCACAAAAGTTTGTGGGCAGTTGCAAAACTTATTGAGACCTTTGCATGAGAGTATGGCGAGAGAAAAATTAGCGTAATTTTCCTGATTTTTTGTAGATTTGAGGGTAATTTAGCGACTGCTTGCAGAGCTTATACTTTAAGTGAGCAGGGCTATTGACCGAAAAGATACGAAAAAACAGGGGAATTTAAGCAGTTTTTATCCGCCATATCTTTCGTGCAAAGGTCTCTTA
>JALVRY010000010.1 GCA_027024625.1 Thiotrichaceae bacterium | reverse complement strand
ACACAAGAAGGTAATTATAATGGTACGGAAAGTATTGGAGCGATTCCTTTTAGTGGTGTTATTTTAGCCCATTCAAATGAATCAGAATGGCAGAGTTTTAAAAATGATAAAAATAATGAAGCATTTATAGATAGAGTTTCTATCGTAAAAGTTCCGTACTGTTTACGTGTCTCGGATGAAGTGAAAATTTATGAAAAGCTGCTTGCTCATAGTTCCTTATCACATGCTCATTGCGCTCCAGATACAATGAAAATGTTGGCACAGTTTTCTGTGCTGTCACGCTTACGCATCCCAGAGAATTCTAATCTTTATTCAAAGATGCGGATATATGATGGAGAAAACTTAAAAGATACTGATCCTAAAGCCAAAACCTTGCAGGAATATAAAGATGCTGCGGGGATGGATGAGGGAATGGATGGTATTTCCACACGATTTGCTTTCAAAATACTTTCAAAAGTCTTTAATTTTGATGCCACAGAAGTTGCCGCTGATCCTGTGCATTTGCTTTATGTATTAGAACAGCAGATTGAGCGTGAGCAATTTCCACAAGATTTACATGATCGTTATATTGGGCATATTAAAGAATTTATTACGCCTCGCTATGTTGACTTCATTGGTAAAGAAATTCAAACAGCCTATCTCGAGTCTTACTCTGAATATGGGCAGAATGTTTTTGATCGCTACGTTACCTACGCCGACTTTTGGATTCAAGATCAAGAATACCGTGATCCAGATACGGGTGAATTTTTAGATCGCATGGCACTGAATGCTGATTTAGAGAAAATTGAAAAGCCTGCTGGCATCAGTAACCCAAAAGATTTTCGAAATGAAATTGTTAACTTTGTATTACGTGCTAGAGCCAATAATGGTGGTGAAAATCCAAGCTGGACAAGCTACGAAAAACTACGCCGTGTGATTGAAAAGAAAATGTTCTCGAGTACAGAAGAGCTATTACCCGTTATCTCTTTTAGTGCAAAATCGTCAGCCGATGAGCAAAGAAAGCACGATAACTTTGTGGAGCGTATGATTGAACGTGGCTATACCGAAAAGCAAGTGCGTTTGTTATCGGAATGGTACTTACGAGTTAGAAAATCGCAGTGATTTTTCACCATTATCATTCGTAGCTCACATTACATTGTATTTCATGTGAGCTAGTAGCAACTCCACGGTGAAATCAAAAGGAGATAAATAAGCATGGCTTATATTATTGATCGTCGATTGAATAGTAAAAATAAAAGCACGGTTAACCGACAGCGATTTCTTGAGCGATATAAAAAACAAATACGCAAATCTGTGTCAGATGCCGTAGCAGAGCGAGGCATTACCGATATGGAGCGTGGTGAAAATATTACCATTCCCAAGAAAGATATTTCTGAGCCTAGCTTTGGTCACGGCAAAGGAGGAAAACGAGATATTGTTCATGTTGGTAATAAAGAGTTTGTTGCAGGTGATAAAATTCCACGTCCTGAAGGTGAAGGAAGTGGCGGTGGTTCAGGTGAAGGCGATGCATCGAACACGGGTGAAGGCATGGATGAATTTGCCTTTCAGATTTCACAAAGTGAATTTTTAGAGTTCATGTTTGAAGACCTTGAGTTGCCGAATATGGTTAAACGGCAATTAATGGATAGTGACTCTTTCAGCTATCGGCGAGCAGGATTTAGTGAGGTTGGTAACCCTAATCAATTGAATATTGTTCGCTCATTACGCAGTGCTCATGGACGAAAAATTGCCTTGGGAGCAAAAAAACGTCGTCGCCGTCGTGAACTAAGAGAGCAACTCCTTGGTTTTGTCGAGCCATTAAGTAAGGTGGAGCAATTAGAAAAACAAGCGATAGAAGAAGAAATTGAAGCCCTCACTCGTCGAATTAATGCTATCCCCTTTATTGACGATTATGACCTAAAATATAACCTCACCGTCAAAGTTCCCCAGCCATCGCCTAAAGCCGTAATGTTTTGCATTATGGATGTATCAGGATCAATGACTCAAGAGATTAAAGATACAGCTAAACGCTTCTTCTTCTTGCTATATCTCTTTCTGCAACGTCAATATAAAAAAATAGAAGTGGTCTTTATTCGTCATCACACCTCAGCAATGGAGGTGGATGAAGAAACCTTTTTCTACTCACGAGAAACGGGTGGAACAGTGGTATCTAGTGCCTTGAGGCTAATGCATGAGATTATTGAAGAACGCTATCCACACAATCAATGGAATATTTATGGAGCACAAGCCTCAGATGGTGACAACTGGCAGGGTGATATTGAAAAGTGCCACCAAGTGATGAGCCAGTCATTACTGCCACTTGTGCAATATTTTACCTATGTTGAAATCGGCGGGCGTGATGTGCAAAGCCTCTGGCACTTATATCAATCATTACAAAAAGACTTTTCAGATAGCTTTGCCATGAGCCAAGTGAAAAATAACTCTGAAATCTACCCTGTATTCCGTGAACTTTTCCATAGGCAAACAGTATGAGTGCTCTAATGAAACGTAGACCGCTATCAACTAGCTCTGAATGGACATTTGAGCTATTAGAAATTTATGATAATGAAATTTCTCGCATAGCACAGGATAAATTTCAGCTAGATACTTACCCTAATCAAATTGAAGTTATTCGATCAGATCAAATGATGGATGCTTATGCCTCAGTAGGAATGCCAGTCGGTTATCACCATTGGTCTTATGGTAAAAGTTATCTAAATACTGAGCAAAACTATCAGCGTGGGCGAATGGGCTTGGCCTATGAAATAGTTATTAACTCCAACCCCTGCATCGCTTATTTGATGGAGGAAAATAATATGACGATGCAGGCATTAGTCATTGCTCATGCCTGCTATGGACATAACTCCTTTTTCAAAGGTAATTATTTGTTTCGAGAATGGACGGACGCAGAAGCTATTATCGATTACTTAGTTTTTTCTCGGGATTATATTGCTAAATGTGAAGAGAAATATGGTGTCAGTGAAGTTGAAAGTGTTCTTGATTCCTGTCATGCCCTTATGAACTACGGTGTTGATCGTTACAAGCGACCTGCGCCTATTTCAGCTAGTGAAGAAAAACACCGCTTAGAAGAGCGAGAAAAATATATCCAGCAACATATTAATGACCTTTGGCGAACGCTTCCTAAAATAGAGCCGCTAGAAGATCAGGATGAAAAACACTACCCACAAGACCCACAAGAAAATCTATTGTACTTCATCGAAAAAAATGCCCCTAACCTCGAAAACTGGCAGCGTGAAATCGTAAGAATTGTGAGAAAAATGGCACAATATTTTTACCCACAACGCCAAACACAAGTCATGAATGAAGGGTGGGCAACTTTTTGGCATTACACTATTTTGAATGAAATGCATGATCAGGGCTTGGTTAATGATGGCTTTATTCTCGAATTTCTAAGTTCACACACCAATGTTGTTGCCCAGCCTGATTTTGATAGCCCTTATTATTCAGGTATCAACCCCTATGCTCTTGGTTTTGCCATGATGCGCGATATACGTCGTGTTTGTGAAAATCCAACGGCTGAAGACAAACGCTGGTTACCAGAAATTGCGGGTTCTAATTGGTTAGAAACCATGCATGAAGCAATGCATAACTTTAGAGATGAAAGTTTCATGATGCAGTTTTTATCCCCTACTGTGATGCGTGATTTTAAGTTTTTCTGCTTAGAGGATGATGATAGAAAAGCCGAAATTGATGTTATCGCAATACATGATGAAGCAGGCTATCAAGAAGTGCGAGAACAACTATCGCAACAATATAACCTCAGCCAAAAAGAACCAGATATTCAAGTCTATAAAGTTAATTTGCAAGGTGATCGCTCATTGACCTTACGGCACTATCAAAATAACCGTAAACCCCTAAATCAAGATACTAAAGAAGTGCTAAAGCATGTACATCGCTTATGGGGATATGATGTTCATTTAGAATCTTTGCAGGAAGGTTATGTAGTGGAGACTGAAAGCTGTCGGGAATGAGTGAAGTGTGGTTAGAAAAGAATGCGATCGCTTGTTTTATTTTCAGATTTGAGTATTGTATTTCCTCATGTCAGTGAAGAGGAAATACAATACCAATAATGATTTAGCAGCTTGTAAATGTATTAATACCTAAACCACCATTACAAGTATCAACGCCATTGCCTCCATTTAAGGTATCAGGTCCCATTCCACCTTTTAATGTGTCACGGCCGTTGCCGCCAAAAAGAGAGTCAGCATCTTCATTGCCGTTTAGGTGGTCATTTCCGTTTCCGCCATAAATCGTATCTCTGCCCCAGCCACCATAAACTGTATCTCTGCCATTTCCACCGCGTATCGTATCGTTACCTGGGCCGCCATAGATAATGTCGTTGCCCGAACCGCCACGAATATTATCACGGCCTAAACCAGAACAGATGATGTCATTTCCTGCAAGGCCGCTAACCGTATCATTGCCTGCACCTGCCCATATAACATCGCGTCCATTTGTTCCTACAATATTGTCATTGCCTGCTGAACCCCAAATAGTAATTAAATGACCATGACATTTGCGGGGAGCGAAATGTGGACGATTATTCGTTTGGGCGGCATTTACGGCTTCAGAAATTCCAACTAATGCGCTGATTGCTAGAACGGATGTAAGTAGTGTTTTCTTAAACATGATGATTTCCTCTTTAACTTAGTAGTAGTAATGATTTAACGCAGACAACTTGTCTTGCTGTTATCTTGTAAAGCGGAAAAATTTAAAAAACTGGCTCAAGAAAAACTAATTATTTTTCAATAGCTTAATTTATGCCCATATTGTTTAGAAAACTTACAATAGTTTTCGGATAATCATCTGTGGCGTGAGGCTAGCTCGAAATTCATTGACATCAAGCTGATATAATAAATCTACGTGTTCTCCTGTGCTTGGCCAATTATCAACGTCAGTATTAAAAGCAATAGCAGAAATATTGCCCTTGTTACTGCCTTCTGGTTTGAGGATTAACTTGAGGTGTTTTTCTTTTAAAACTTGCCTTTGCAATATTTCAAAACTGCCATCGAATAAAGGCTCTGGAAAGTGTTGCCCCCAAGGGGCTGCGGTGCGGATTTGTTCGGCAATGGATAAGTTAAAGTCTTCAGCATTTAATTCACCGTCGCTGTGTAATACTTCGGTAAAAGTTTCGTCGGTGCAATGTGATAATACAACTTCAGTGATGCCATCGGTGAATGCATCGAGTTGATTCGCCTGTAAACTCATGCCTGCAGCCATCGCATGTCCGCCAAATTTACTCAGTAACTCAGGCTTGGATGAGGCAAGTTCATCTAAAATATCACGAATGTGCAAGCCTCTAATTGAACGAGCAGAACCTTTGATTTCATTATTGTCTGCGGGTGCAAAAATAATAGCAGGTCGATTAAATTGCTCTTTGATGCGTGAGGCAATGATACCAATAACACCCTGATGCCAATTGTCATTGTATAAGCAAAAGATAGGAGGTACATTTTGGTCTTCGGCAATATCTAATTCTTCTAAAATATCCATTGCCTCTTCTTTCATTTCCGCTTCGATCTCACGGCGGTCACGATTGTAATCGTCCAATACGGTTGCTAAATCCATCGCAGTATAATGATCATCGACTAATAAGCACTCAATCCCAACAGACATATCATCTAAGCGTCCTGCCGCATTTAAACGAGGGGCACAGCCAAAACTTAAATCACTGGCAATCGCTCTTTGTGGATTTTTTCCTGCAACCTGAAATAAGGCATTCACGCCTGCACAGGCTTTTCCTGCTCGAATATTGCGTAGACCTTGCTCAACTAAAATACGATTATTCTTATCCAGTGGAACAACATCTGCCACTGTACCAAGTGCAACTAAATCCAATAAGGCAATAAGGTTTGGTGCTTGAATTTTTTGAATGCTAAACCATTGTCGCTCCTGCAAAGCTTTCTTTAAGGCTAACATCACATAAAAAGTGACACCTACGCCCGCTAAGTTTTTTGAAGGAAAGCTATCTTTAGGCTGATTAGGATTAACAATGACATCCGCCTTGGGTAGTTCATGGCTAGGTAAGTGATGATCTGTAATCAGCACATCCCAACCTTTGCTTTTGACTGCGTCAACACCAGCGATACTTGATATGCCATTGTCTACGGTGATAATTAAATGCGGATTAAAACGGCTAGCTTCCTCGACTATCTCAGGCGTTAAGCCATAGCCAAACTCAAAACGGTTAGGTACAAGAAAATCAACTTGCTGATGTCCCATAAGCTTTAATGCCCGCACAAGAACGGCTGTGGAGGTTGCACCGTCTGCATCGAAATCACCTATTACTAAAATATTATTATTTTTTTCGATATGCTCAGCAATCAAGATAGCGGCTTTTTCTACGTTTAATAGCCGTGAAACAGGGTGTAATTGACGTAAATCACAATTAAGTTCATCGTCAGAATCAATGCCTCTTGCTGCAAAAATACGTTGGATCAGTGGATGAAAGGTAGAATTATTTTCTGTAATTTTACCAGTGAGAGGTCTACGTTTTAGTTGCATATTTAATGTCTTGTTGGGAGAGTAAGTGGCTAATTTAGGGCTGTACGCTCCAGCGTAATTTAGCTCGTAATATGTGGTAGTAGTCGTAATTTTGGGGGTGCAATAGCCGTAAACAATGTTTTTTACGGTTAATAATAATGCGATCACCCGGCTCTAAATTGATGTTTGATTGTCCGTCAAATGATACACGAGCGTCGGTGTTACGCTGCTTGCACAAGGAAATTTCAATGGTATCTTTGCTATTTACCACGATTGGACGATTATTTAATGTGTGCGGACAAATGGGTACAAGCACGATGGCTTCTAGCTCAGGGTGTAAAATAGGGCCACCACCAGAGAGAGAATAAGCGGTAGAGCCTGTGGGTGTTGATATAACGATCCCGTCGGCTCGCTGAGTATTCACAAAGGTTTTGTTGATATGTGTAGTGAATTCAATCATGCGGATTTCGTTTCGCACATGCAGCACAATATCATTAACTGCATCGCCAAAGCCGATTTTAACATCATCACGGAAGACATTTGCAGTCAGTACAAAGCGGGATTCTTCTATGTAATTTCCCGCCAGCACTTGAGTGAGTAGAGTAGTCATCTCATCAGGAGATACATCGACAAGAAAGCCCAAGCGTCCTAAATTAACACCGACAATAGGTACATCATAACTAGAGAATAGTCGTCCAGCACCAAGCAATGTACCATCACCACCAATCACAATGGCTAAATCAATATGCTTGGCAAGCTCCTCATGGTTACTGGCAGGAATATTTAAAAAGCGAGCAGCATTAAAATCAACCATGACTTGTAAATCTTGTTTGATCAAAAAATCATACAAACTTAATAACGCTAGCTCGATTTGATCATCACTCTGTTTCGCAAGTATGCCAATTGTTTTAAACTGTGCCACTGTACTAGCCTTCTCTAAAAATATGTAACGATACTATGACATCAGCTACACAGAAACAATTACTCTCGATTATTGAGGTAGGTGGCTACCCTAATTTTACACCACTATATGAGCAATTAGATTATCAGGTTACCACCTTAACAACGATGCGAAAGGTGCTAAAGTACCTAAAAAAGAACTCACCTGATGTGATTGTCGCTGAGTTTAATTTTCAGTCAGATTTTCGTGATCGTACCAGTAGCCTAGAATCATTGATGTCAATGGTTGAGCGAATGCCAAATACAAAAGTGGTTGTGTTTTATGATAAAGAATTTGTAAAGCAACTGGCTCATTTAGAAGAACACTATCGCTTTGATGCGACGTTTACCTTTCCAATTGATGAGGTGCTGTTAGAGG
>JALVRY010000009.1 GCA_027024625.1 Thiotrichaceae bacterium | reverse complement strand
TATTGGTTCGAAGCGGGCAGACGATATGTTCGCAAGAAAAGCCTAAAGAGCTTTCGAGACAAGGTACGAGCTAAGACTAAACGTAGTCGCTCAGGAAGTCTAAAAGAAATCATTAACGACTTAAACCCCATGTTAAGAGGCTGGTTTGGTTATTTCAAACACGCCCATCGCTACACGTTTAAGGCAAATGATGGTTTTGTCCGACGGCGATTAAGAGCATTAATACTCAGACGCAACAAGAAGAAAGGTTGGGGAAAGAATATCAATGCTCATAGAAAATATCCAAATGCCTACTTCGCAAAACTTGGGCTTTTCACCAGTCATGAAGCTTGGGTTATAGCGTGCCAATCTCGATGAAGAAACTATCAACTGGAGAGCCGTATGCGGGAGAACTGCACGTACGGTTCGGAGGGAGGGGAAGTGTGAAAACTTTTCCTACCCCTATCATGGCAGGGGGATTTATTCCCTACAATAACAAGTCATTATGGTGCATTCATCCGAGGGATAAGTTCCTCAATATATACTCCCAAATAAATTCGGGAACAAGCAAGTTAGTTTATTTTTACGGGCTAAAAAAACTGACTTAATCAGCTTTCTTAGCTTATCCACTGTTTATTTTCTGTGCTGTGGCAAAGTCACAGATTTACCCTCAGTTGCACTCCTACTTATTACCTCCTCTTTTGTCGTCGCACTACCCCTTTCCTGAATAAATTTGATATTCCCCTTAAAACTAAATTTTGTTTATCCTTTTGTTATCTCTCCAATGTAACTCCCTTGTGAAATAAAAATAATCTAAATCTTTTGATCTCTTTTTGTACAGAATCTCGTCTTTAAAAGCAGTAATACATTATTACTAAATTTTATTGATAAGTAGTCAGCCCTAAGTGTATGGGTTGATACAAGCAAAAAGGAGTAAACAGATGTTAAACGAACAAACTATTGCATCATGTCTTCCTGCACCCCTAAAGTGCGTTAAATCTGCTGATGAGCTTGATAAGGTAACTGAATTTAGAAAACAAGAGTACAAAACTACATATCCTACGGTAAAGGTAGCAAAAAATGACCCGTTTTTTGATCATGCCTATGTTGTTTACTCTAATTCAGAAAATGGAAAAATTGATAGTACGGGTACGGTTGTATTTGACAGTGAAGAAAAAGGATTGCCAGAAGATAAATATTTTCCAGAAATGGTTTCTCATTATAGGCGCTCGGGCAAAAAGCTAATGGAAGTGGGACGCTTTGTTATTGAAGGTCGTCAAGTACAGATTTTGCAGCGTTATTACAAAGCGATCTATGAAATTGCACGAAAGAACGATATTGATATTGTTTTGATGGTGATTAAGCAGAAGGATGTACGCTTTCACAAACGCATGATTGGCGTTGAAGTTTTGGTGGATGATATAGATGAAGGTTTTGGCAGCGGCTATGCCTTTTCTTGTATTGCATGGCATATTGCAAATACAAAGTCTCGTTTTCACAAGTGGGTCGCCTTAGTGTAGGAAGATCTGGGTAAGTTTTAATCAAACTTATAGCAATTAAAAATCTCATTGGCTGCATTAATTTAAATGGAATCAGAATATTTTTGATTCTATGTAATGTGGTCAATGGCATTAGGGTGGGTTTTTACTGGATATTATTTTGTGTAACATAATGATTAATAAGGGTAATTATTTGTATATAACTTTAGGATGGGTATAAATATATACCGTTGTTTCAATATGTAACATTTGTTTTTATCAAGCTCGAATTTGCTAATTATTAATGGGATAGAGTTATGAAAAACGGAATGTTAATCAGAAGTAACCGTTTGTTGGGTGTTGAAGTAACTAGCAAATGTTCAAATATTGTATGCTCTGGTGAGGAATTTACCAGAACATGGAATATAATTAATCTTGGTTGTCATGAGTGGAAAAATTTATCGATTTATCATAAGGATGAGTCGCATAATGGTTTATACCCTTATCTGCGTGTTGGACAAAGAAGCATGGCACTTAAAGATACAAAAGTTGGTGAGGTACTTGAAATTGCTGTGAGCTTTAAAGCCCCAAGCTACCCTTGCTCAGTGTCTTCGAAATGGATGATTGAGGGTGAATTTTGTGGAGTTACCAAGGTGCTTGATACAATTAATCTAACGGTTGATGTTTTATCACATCCATTGGAAGAGGCTTAAACCTGAATCTGCATTGAAGTCACGGATTCAGGTTAAAGAAACTTTTTATCCAATTTCTGCATGACACGAAAATACGAAATAAATGGTGGTAGCTTGCCTGCCACCAAGCGTATTGACCTTTCTTCAAAATATTCAGGTGAACCCTCTTCCATTTTCACACGTATTTGGATTCTATAGCGTGGTTGGTTTTTGCGATCAATAAATGCGCTACCGAAGGAGGGCTGTATATAAGTCCCCTCAGCCTTTTCGCGTTGGGCAATATAATCATCTACCAATGCTGTATCACCATCTGCGAGCAACATAAGGATATGTCTTGGAGCTAACATGGGGTTAATTCCTCTACCTTGAGAACTAACAGTAAGATATTTTGCCAAACGATTATAGAGTGAAGCAGTCATGCCCATGACTTGTTGTAACTCTTCGATACGCTCAAAAGCAGAATCTTTTGCGCCAAATGAATAGCCTGCATCTTCGTAGTCTCGATCTTCAGCGCCATTTATGCGTTTTAGGTCATCTTTATCGCTAAAATCTTGGATGGCATCTAGCAGAGTCTCGGCCTCATCATCCACAACGTCAACTTGCTCAAGTACCTTCAGTAGTAAGCTACGGTTAGCACGGTTAATATCCACTAAACCATTTTCGCCAATGACACTAATTTCAGTTTTAACCCCATCAATTTGCCATTTAAATGGTGCTCCTGTTGTTTTTAGCTCGCGTATTTGTTTGGGTAACATTAACTGTGCAACTGCATATCGTAATGCTGCATCTGCATAGGCACTTGCTTGAGCAGAAGTGCGTGTATAGCTAGTCATGGTGCTATCAGTTTTGACAGAATAAAGCATGGCGGAGCCAATCATTAGCATAATGCTAATCATCCAAAGTACAACAATGAGAGCAACACCTGTTTGATTTTTTGGTTTCATAATAGTCATCGCGGTACGATATGATGCCTTGCTCGATTATTACGTGCGTTTGCACCAACATTCAGGTATTCATCAACTTGTGGAAGATCAATAATGAGGTCTGGCCATTTTTCCTTATCGCTTGTCTCCAATGTGATTTTTAATAAAATAGGGTAGGTAGGTTGATCCAGCCACTCGCTTTCCCATTCAGGATCAGCGTCGATATTTTCAGCTACAAGGTATTCAAAATTAGCCTGTCGAAAACCTTCATAAACCAGAACAGGTTTTACATCATCAAAAGCATCATCCCAATTAAGATCAGGTCGATAGGGGGCATAACGCATTTCTAAAGATTTACCGCCACTGCCATTACTAACAAATAATTCTATTAGATAAACACCACCCTTATCTTGAAAGGGTTGTAGGGGGGCAGCAAAGCGAACACGATTATTTTCCCCCTCGAAGGCGTAAACCTTACCAACACCATTATCGCCATTAGCATTGATACGCAATACCAACATCTGTTGTAACTGCCGACGTAACCAGCCAGTGATCAGTCGCATATCTTCAGTTTTTTCGATACGTTTTTCGGCAGCCTCCCAGCTTTTTCCGACTGTATGAAAACTGGAAAATAAAGCAAGAAACAAAAGCGATACCATACTGAAGGCAAGTAGCATTTCGAGTAAGGTAAAACCCTGTTGTGAGTTGATGGCTGGTTTCATTTATTGTTAACGCAGAGGGCATAATAAAAAGAACATAATGACTCCGTAAGTGATAGAGCTTGATTATGTTCAGAATCTTTATGTTACCTGTGCCTTCCTCCGTGTTAAAACTTAAGGCTCTTTTCCAAATCGTAAAGAAGCCAATTCAAAATGACGATTGCGACTACCCGACTGCCAAGAAACATCGACTTTCACGCGATAAGGGTAAAGTGGAATGGGTGGAGCACCTTCGGGATATTCAAACTCGGTGGGGTTGATAATAATGTTCCAATTGAACTTATCTTCAGACCCAGAGGTATTGCCTGTTTCAACAGGGATAGAAGTACCAACAGTTGCCATTTGTGACTCAGCAATTTTCACGGCATAGCTATACTCATCAGATAAGGCAACGCTACGCATACTGTTACCAAATAATTGTAAAATACCGCCTACCACCATACCCATAATGACAAAAGCGACCAGCACTTCTAATAATGAAAAGCCTGTTTGCTTAGGAACGTGCACGGAATAGTTTCCCGATTCTAGCTTGTCTGTTTTCTCCCAGTTACATGCTATCACTCGTTGCGTAGCTCGGCTATGCGCCTCGTGAGAGCATGTAACTGAAAGCAAAAATCCTTCGCTATAATTCGGGAACTTATTCCGTGCACGTTCCTTAGCTAGTTGTATTGGTTTATTGCAAGCTGATACGACCACTGATCCACTCCACATTCACCACATATTTTTGTTTCTTATAAATCAAATCAACTTTGCCACCTGTTGAACTGCCATCAGGGAAAAATCGAACACCACCAATGCTTTGGCTAATCACTTCTGACTCGGCTGTATGGATTTTGGCATCAATTTTTTTATTCATCTTCTTGCTTTTACGACCAACAGCATCAATCCAAAACTTTTTAGTCTCAATATCCATTTTCCAAACAATCGGTCTCTGCTGCATCACAGCAATCGCGCGAGCATGACGCAAACTACTCATCACCTCACGAGCCGTCTTGCGTAAAACAGGCCCTCCAGACATAGATGTAGCAACCACTCCTGCCAACATCGCCCCTAATACCAGAACAATCATCAACTCCAGTAAACTAAACCCCTTGTTTTTATTCATTCAATTAACCACAGATTCACACAGATAAACACAGATGTTTTTTGGTTTTATTCGTGTTCATCTGTGTTTATCTGTGGTTAAAAATTAATTAATCCCAAAGGCTAATATCTGCATCTTCTCCTGAGCCGCCTTGCGATGCATCTCTGCCTAGTGAGTAGAGGTCATATGGGTGACCGTTGCTGCCGGGGCGTTTGTATTGGTAGTCATTGTTCCAAGGATCTTTAGGTACAGAACCTTTCTTTAGGTAAGGTCCATTCCAACCGCGCGCACCAGAGGGAGCAGAGGCGAGTGCATTTAAACCTTGGCTGCTAGAGGGATAACTGCCGACTTCTAGGCGGTACATATCCAGAGCGGAGCTAAGATTTTCGATTTGGATTTTAGCTGTTTTTGTCTGACTCTTGCCGAGATAGCCCATTACTTTGGGGCCTACCACGCCCATGATTAAGCCGAGAATAACCAATACGATCATTAACTCGATAAGCGTAAAACCCTTTTGTTGTTTATTCATTATTATTTCCTTTTTATTATTAATTTGTTTTGTTGTTTGTTACTTCACTAAATCAGCCATATTCACCATTGGTAATAAGACGGATCCGATAATGACTAATATGGCGACAGCCATGACCAAAATCAGTATAGGTTCCATAAAGGCAAGTAAATGTTTTACCGATGTTTTGACTTCATCATCATAAATCTCAGCGACATCACTTAGCAGCTCTTCCATTTGTCCGGTCTCTTCACCCACACGCAGCATGTGTAGAGCATAGGAGGGAAATACTCCCTTGGCTAAAAGTGATTTAGTTAGGCTTTCCCCTTGTTTTAAATCTTCAGTGGCTTTGCCTACCGCATCAGCCATGACTTTATTGCCCATCGTTTTTTTGACGATAACTAAGGCACTGAGCAAGGGAACACCGTTATGTAATAGTGTGCCTAAGCTGCGAGAGAACTTGGCAACTTCGATTTTGCTGATCAATTCGCCAACCATTGGCCATCTCAATATAGCTCGGTCTAATCGAGTTCTTGCCGCATTGTTGCTTAGCATGAATTGAATCCACATGATAATGATCAATATGCCGCCCAGCATCGCCCACCAATATTCAGCAAAAATATCACCTGTTTTCATAACGACTTGCGTAATAGCGGGTAACTCCGCCCCCATATCGTTAAACATTTCTGCAAACTGAGGCACAACGAATACTAATAAAGCGGCAATGGATATGATGGCAACAGAGGCGAGAATAATTGGATAAATCAGTGCCGAGACGACGGTACTACGCAACTCTTTAGCTCGTTGCATATATTCAACGAGGCGAGCCAGAGCATCACCAATTGAGCCACCTGCTTCACCTGCTCGCACCATATTGACGTAGAAGCGGGTGAACTGTCCTGTTGCATTAAGGGCATCGCCAAAGCCTTTGCCGCTGCGTACTGCATTTTGTAAATCTTGTAATACGGTATTTACCGCTTCGTTATCACCAATCTCAACTAAAATAGACAGTGCTTTATCCAGAGGCAAACCTGCTTTTAACATAGATGACATTTGCTGAGTAATTGCCAAAATATCTTCTTGCGTTATTTTGTCACTGGCAAAGAGCTTTTTGCCTTTTTTCTTAGCAACTTGTTTTTCTGAACCTTTATTAATAGTGACAGGAATCAAGCCTTCGGCCGTTAAATTCTCAACAACTTTTGCTTCAGAAGGTGCATCCATTGAGCCTGTTTTTTGTTCGCCCGATGGGGTAATCGCTTTGTACGAAAACTGTGGCATTAGTGACCTTCCTCAGCGACACGCATGATTTCTTCAAAAGTGGTAATGCCTTCCAATGCCTTCATCAAACCGTCTTCATAAAGAGTGACCATACCCGCTTTGCGAGCTTGTTCTTGAATAACACCGCCATCAGCATGTTTTAATACCAAGCGACGAATATCATCGTCCATTACCAATACTTCATGCACAGCACTACGCCCTTTATAGCCTGTGTTACTGCAAGCAGGGCAGCCATTGGCCTGCCACATTTTGATTTCGCCCTTGGGTTGATACTTGCGTAGTTCTAACTCTTCAACCAATTCGGCTAAAGCAGGTTTTGAGCTGCGACACTGTGGGCAAAGCCGACGTACTAATCGTTGAGCTAATATGCCGTTGACACTGGAAGTGAGTAGATAATCCTCCACGCCCATATCCAGCAATCGCGTCACTCCGCTACCTGCGTCGTTGGTGTGGATGGTAGATAAAACTAAATGTCCGGTTAAAGCAGATTGAATAGCAATACGAGCCGTTTCAGCGTCACGCATCTCACCAATCATAATGACATCTGGGTCTTGTCGAACGATGGAGCGAAGGGCATCGGAAAATGTTAGCCCAATTTTAGGATTAGCCTGAATTTGGTTAATGCCTTCTAGCTCATATTCCACAGGGTCTTCAACCGTTAGAATCTTGGTTTCTGATGTATTGAGTTGACTCAGTGCTGAATAAAGCGTGGTGGTTTTACCTGATCCCGTCGGTCCTGTTACTAATAAAACACCGTGTGGCTGTTTAAGTTGCTCTTGAATTTTTTGGAAATTGTAATCAGAGAACCCCAGTGTTTCTAGGTCTAATTTTATGCTTTTCTTATCCAGCAAACGCATGACAATACTTTCACCGTACATGGTTGGTACAGTAGACACACGCATGTCGATTTCTTTTCCCTGTGCCCGTAGTTGGATACGTCCATCTTGTGGTAAACGTCTTTCTGCAATATTCAAACGTGCCATTAATTTAATGCGCGAGATAATGGCTGCGGTAAGTTGCGGGGCAGGGGAGTCTTGCTCTTGCATTACACCGTCTATGCGATAGCGAATGGTGAGGTGGTCTTCAAATGGCTCGACGTGAATATCCGATGCTCGGCTACTCATCGCCCCTGTCATAATTTGGTTA
>JALVRY010000008.1 GCA_027024625.1 Thiotrichaceae bacterium | reverse complement strand
CGGGTGCCAAGGTTGATGAAACAGGCTGTGCACTTGATAGTGATAAAGATGGTGTAACTGATGATAAAGATCAGTGTCCAACATCGCCAGCAGGAGACAAAGTTAATGATAAAGGCTGTGAGTCAGATTCAGATAAGGACGGTGTAGTAGACAGCAAAGATAAATGCCCAAGTTCACCAGCAGGAGCTAAGGTTGATGAAACGGGTTGTGCCCCCGATAGTGATAAAGATGGTGTCGCAGATGATGCTGATCAATGTCCTACATCTCCAGAGGGAGCAAAAGTAGACGATAAAGGCTGTGAGCTAGACTCAGACAAAGACGGCGTTGTCGACAGCAAAGATAAATGTCCAACATCGGAAGAAGGCTCTAAGGTTGATGAAACAGGCTGTATGCCAGATGAAGATGCTGATGGCGTTGGTGATAATAATGACTTATGCCCCGCAACAAAATCAGGTGAAAAGGTGAATGAAGTTGGTTGTTCTGTATCAGAAAACATCAACCTAAAAGGTGTTAACTTTGAGACAGGTTCAGCAAACTTAACTCAAGCATCGTTCCCTATTCTGGATGAAGCAGCAGCGACTTTGTTGAAGCACCCCTCTTTAAAGCTAGAGGTGGGAGGTCATACAGACAATACAGGTAGTGCGGCAGGTAATGATCGTTTATCACAAAAACGTGCAGAAACTGTAATGAACTATCTTGTTTCTAAGGGGATTAAAGCAGAAACATTATCGGCAAAAGGCTACGGTTCAAGCAAGCCAATTGCGGATAATGGAACAACAGAAGGCAAGGCTAAAAATCGTCGCGTTGAACTAAAAATCTTAAATGCACAATAAAGTGGAAAGTAAATAAGTTTAACTCGAATCCGTAAAGCCGATTCAGTGCAAAGGGCAGGAGAAATCTTGCCCTTTTTTTATTGCACAAAGAATAGTTGCTCTATGCTACTCTCATAGGGTCAGTAAAATAATGGATAGCACTCCCTAATGGCTAAAAGATACCAAACTAAAAAACGTTTTGGGCAACACTTTTTGAGTGATCTCAGCGTTATTCAAAAAATTATTTATGCCGTTAGCCCAAAATCAGATGATAAATTGGTCGAGATCGGTCCAGGTCTAGGCGCATTAACTTTTCCACTGCTTGAGTATATTGACAAGCTTGATGTAGTAGAAATTGACCGTGATGTCGTTCAGCGTCTACAGCAAAAAAATCAAGGGAAACTTACCATTCACAATGTAGACGCATTGCGATTTGATTTCTCAAGTTTGTTAGATAAAGAAAATGATAAACTCAGAGTTGTTGGAAATCTTCCGTACAATATATCAACCCCTCTAATTTTTAGTTTGCTAGAACATCGTAATCACATTAAAGACATGCACTTTATGCTGCAAAAAGAAGTGGTAGATCGCCTAACCGCAGTACCCGGTGGAAAAGATTATGGGCGTTTATCTGTTATGGTGCAGTATTTTTGCCAAACAGAATATCTATTCTATGTCTCACCTGCGGCATTTAGCCCTCCACCTAAAGTAGATTCAGCGGTTTTAAAAATAAAACCATGGGATAAGCTACCTCATGTTTCAAAAAACCATGATTACTTATCAAAGTTGGTTAAAGAAGCTTTTTCTAAACGACGTAAAACACTAAGAAACTCATTAAAAAGTTTCTTAACCGTAGAGCAAATTGAAAGTGTTGGTATAGACCCAAACCTAAGACCTGAACAGTTATCTGTAGAAGACTATGTAAATTTAAGTAATATCTGAAAAGTTTTATACGCTAGTCCGAATAACTGTCAGCTTTTCAATCTGCATATCTCTGTAAGTATAGGGAATACCGCCAGTCCCATAGCCTGATTCACGTAAGCCTGCAAAGGGCATCCAATCCACGCGGAAGGCAGTGTGGTCGTTTACCATAACAGTAGCGGCAGCGAGTTGCTTACTGACATAGAGGGCGGTATCAATATTTTTTGTGCATACTGAGGCTTGGAAAGCATAGGGTAGGGAATTGGCTTGAGCAATGGCATTGTCGAGATCGGTATAGCTGTAGATACAAATTACGGGGCCAAAAATTTCTTGGCGACTAACTTTGCTGTCGGGGCTTGGGTTTAACAAAATGGTAGTGGCATAGCAGTTATTAGCCAGTGGTTTACCACCACAGAGTAGCTGTGCACCTTCATCGATAGCTTCTTGTACCCAGCTATCAATCCGCTCAACCTCTCGGGGGCGAATTAAAGGGCCAATATCGGTATTTTCTTGCGTAGGGTCACCAATTGTCGCTTGTTGTGCTAGGGAAACTAGGCCATTGGTCACCTCATCAACAATTGAAGCATGAGCAAAAACACGTTGTACGGATACACAAACTTGCCCCGCGTGATACAGCCCACCTTTTGATAATAAGGGTAAAATATCGTTTAAGTCAGCATCTTCTGCGACGATGACAGGAGCAACACCACCATGCTCTAAGGCACAATGTGTACCTGCGGCAAGGCGAGATCGCAACATCCAACCAACTTTTGCACTACCAATAAAGCTAAAGAAATCCACACGTTTATCTGCCACCATATTACCTGCAATGTCTAAATCTTCGATAGCAATTGCTTGACACCAACCATCAGGCAAGCCTGCTTCTGTGAGTAGTGCGGCAAATGCAAAGGCCGATAAAGGGGTATCAGAGGCAGGTTTAATAATAACAGGACAGCCTGTTGCAATGGCTGGGGCAACTTGGTGGATGATCAGGTTGATGGGGTGATTAAATGCACTAAATGCCAAAACGACCCCACGAGCTTCTTTTTGAGTAAAAGCAATACGATTAGCTGAGGCTGCATTTAAGCCCATTGGAATCTCAGTACCTGATTCGGTACGCATACATTCAATACAGCTCTTAATACCATCAATAGCCCGTGTCATTTCAATTCGTGTATCAAGAAGAGGTTTGCCGCCTTCTGTTACGGCGAGCATGACTAAATCATCGTAGCGTTCTTGCATCAGGGTTGCGGTCTTTTCTAAGATATGCATACGTTGCTCAGCAGGAAGCCATTGAGATTTGTCAGCAAAAAGGTCTGCTGCATTTTGCAATGCCTGATTTGCACCAGATGCATCCAAAACATCAACACTACCCACGGATGAACTGTCATAAGGTGAGTTAACCTGTAATATTTTTCCTGAGTGCTTTGCCTGTGGAACTTGTAAAGGGTAGTGCATGGTGTATTCCTTTGATTTAGTTGCTCTTATGTTTATACGCCAGAATTGTTATTTTTGATGCTCGGAGCTTAATTTATTTTGGTTTCTTATGGTATTTTTGTAGCATTCGATCTAAATGATTTGCAAAAGCTTGTCGATCAGTCTTGCTAAGTGGAGCCTGTCGACCAGATTGGATGCCGCTGGATCGCATAGTTTCCATAAAATCTCGCATGGTGAGCCTCGCTTTTATATTATCGGCTGAAAATGCCTCACCTCTAGGGCTTAACGCGAAGGCTCCTTTTTCGATAACTTCGGCAGCGAGTGGAATATCACTGCTTATTAATAAATCGCCGGCTTTAATACGTTTAACTATCTCATCATCTGCCACATCAAAGCCTGATGATACTTGAATAAAGCTAATACTCTGCAAGCGAGGAATTTGTAATGTATGATTAGCGACCAGTGTAATTTCAACCCCTGTGCGTTCAGAGGCTCTAAATAATGTTTCTTTAATGACGACGGGGCACGCGTCAGCATCTACCCAAATTTTCATAAGTGTCTATTGTCTATAGTTTAAGATCCAATCATAGCATTCCATCTGTCGTAAATTTATGACCCTTCACTTTATTTTATTTATAAATACCAATAAGCCTTAAATAAAAAAACTAATGAATGGGTATTCACCATGACGACAGCAATTGCAAATCCTCCTCAGGTTCCTGTGAAGAAAAATGAAAATAATCCAGCAACAAATAGTTCAGAGAATGACAGCCTTGATCTAGTTAGAAGCATACTTTTTGGTGAGCAAGCACAAAAAGCAGAAGAAAGACGTATGGAGCTAGAGAGGTTGTTAGATACTTCTCTTAATACTATGCAAGCTGAAATGGATAAGCGTTTTGATGATATGAACCAAGAGTTATCAGCATTAATGAGCTTATTGGCAGATGAAACCAAAGCACGCCAAAATGAAAATGATCATGTAAAAAGTAAGTTTAGTCACATAACACACAAGATTTCACAACTTGAAGCAAAAACACAGAAAACACAGTCTCAGTTGCATGAGAAAATGATTAATGAAACGAGTAAAACCAATCAGGCAATTCGTCGAGTGAATGAGGAAATCAGCTTGAAATTAGAACAGGCAATCAAGCAGTTGCAATATGATAAAGCCGATAGAAAAGCTTTAGCTGGTTTGCTTAGTGGAGTGGCTAAGGAACTATTAGAAAGCGATAAAAGAAGCTAGGTTTATCTCATGCCAGATACGATTCCTACAATGGATTTTCTAGATGATGATCCTGTTGATGAGCCAGAGCAGTTAGCAAGCACTGAGTCTTCATCAACTTCCGAAAATGAGTTGAGAATTTTACGTACAGCTTTATTCGGAAAAGATTATGAAGAATTAACTGAATTTAAGGAACGCTTAAAGGATCATCATAAGTACAGTGAGTCTGTCGCGAAAGTTATATCTGAAGCCTTGTCCCTGCGAATTGCTCAAGATAATACAGTGGCGAATGCTCTTGCTCCGACGATTCAATCGGCATTGAAAACCTCCATTGTTGAAAATCCTCAACCTGTTGCTGATGCTTTGTACCCAGTGATGGGACCTGCGATTCGCAAATCAATTAGTGAAGCCTTGAGTCAGATGATGGAGACATTTAATCAACTCTTGGAGCAAAGTTTTACCCTAAAATCATTACTCTGGCGATTTGAAGCATGGCGAACAGGACGTAGCTTTTCTGAAGTTGTGTTATTGAAAAGCTTGGTGTTTCAAGTTGAACAGGTTTTCTTGATCAGTCGAAAAGATAATACTTTATTGCAACAAGCGGCGTTAGAGCGTGTTGTAACACAAGATGATGAAATACAGTCTGAAACGCTAAGTAAAATACAGGACTTTATTCATAGTTCTCTTGGTAAGGAAGGTGATACAGCTGAGCTCAACACCCTAAAATTAAAGCACTTAACCATATTCTTTGAATATAGTTCAGATATGATTTTAGCGGCGGTGGTAAGAGGAGCTCCACCAGAAAATATCCGTCGTCTGTTGACTACAACTTTAGAGTTTATCCAAATAAAATATGCCTCTGTTTTAATAGAGGCTGATGCTGATCAACACGTATTTGATGGAACACAACCCTTATTACAGCGTTGTTTAAAGTCACAAATGCAGGAGAAAAAAAGTAGCCATTTACCGCTCTATATCGTTTCACTATTGCTTGCCATTGGTTTGGGGTATTGGGCCTATAACCACCATCAAAATACTCTAGCGACTGAGCAAGCAAAATCAGCGGCAGAAATGCAAGCTAAAGCGATTGCGTCAAAGCAAGAAAAACAATGGAATACTTGGCTTGATCGTTTGCGTGCGGAGCCGGGTATTGCTGTTATCAATAATTCACTTGAGAATAAGCAGATCAACCTACTTGTTGATCCATTAGCTCAATCACCCGAAAAATTATTGCATGATCTCAATGCAGATAAAGCAATTGTGGTGAATACACAGCCGTATTTATCAGCTGATGATGCAATTATTCTTTCTCGTACAAAACAGTTATTAAATCCTCCTAAACAAGTGAGTTTGGTGGTAAAAAAGTCACGCCTGCTGGTATCAGGAAAGGCGCCGCTAGAATGGGCAGATGACCTGAAAAGCCACTGGCGACAGGTGGTTGGACTGAGTCAGATTGACGTGAGAAATCTTAAAACCTTTGATCCTAACTTGCCTCGTTTAAATGCAGTAAAGAGTAAAATAGAGAGTATTCAAATTCCTTTTGATAATAATTCGATACTGCTATCTGAGTTAGCGAATCGCCGCGTAGAAGAAGTGGGATTATTGTTAGATAAATTAATTCCACTAGCAAATAAATCCAACAAATCTGTTCAGATTAGTGTGGCTGGTTATTCAGATAAAACGGGTACAGAAATTATTAACAACAAATTGAGTGCCCAACGTATGCAAATCGTCAAACAAAAATTGATCGCTTCAGGTGTGTCAGAAAGTTTATTTGCTCCGACAAATAGCAAGACTCTGCGTAAATTAGATGAACGGAGTGTGCGTTTTACGGTATTGCTAAGAAGTCTCTAAGCCAGTTATAAATTGCTCGGTTTTTGATATTGACATTTTATTCGTTAGGCTTTCTCTGGAATGGCCTAACGAATAAAAAATTCTTGAATTTCAATTTAGTTAGTCACGAATATCCAAAAATTTTGGCTATTGTTTGGGTATTAGTGCTGTTGTTTGATTTGGTTCAATAGTTGAATAGCAGGTTGTAGCCCTTGTTTTGCCGCTTTTTCTAACCATCTTTTTGCTCTTCTTTCGCTTTTCTTTACACCCTCGCCTTTGCCATATTTCATTGCTAAGTTGTATTGCGCTTTGGCGTAACCTTGTTTGGCTGATTTTTTTAGCCATTTAACGGCTCGTTTTACATCTTTTTTTGTCCCTCTACCATGAGAGTACATATTGGCAATGTTATATTGAGCGGGTGCATATCCTTTTCTAGCTGACTTTTTATAGCTTAAATAGGCTTTGCGTATATTTTTTTTAGTACCCATGCCCACCTCATACATGACTCCAAGATTGTAAAGTGCAATGGGGTTATTTTTTCTTGCGAGTCTTTTGGTTTGTTTAAAAGCTTGGTGTGGACTGAGCTGAGTGTCGTGGCCTGTTGATGCTTTTTGAGCATAGGAAAGAGAGCCAGAGAGTAATAAGCAGATAATCAGTATTTTTTTAATCATAGTGAGAAACCCTTTAAAAAATAGGAGCGTATCTGAAAACGTGTTAATAGTTCTCAGATAAAAGTGTTTAGAAAGCACAAATCAGTCTAAATTAAGCTTCCTGAATACTTGATAAACCAGAGTGGGAAATTGAATCGTGATCTCACTATTCACTATGGTACATTGAAGTCACGGATTCAGATTGAAGCTAAAATAACTCTTGTTCCATTTCTCGGTAAACAAAGTCAATGTTCTTTTTATGGTTAAGGTCGTACAAGAGTACATCTTTCCAGTCGGCAAAATCAGTGTTATCCATCGCTTCTTGTAGCTCTATATCATTGTCGATTGCCTTTGCCATCGCATCTCGTAAGCGTTGTATGTAATCTCTCGTTTTGCTGACCATTGGGAAGTCAGCAGTTTGCGTACTGCCGTGCCCCGGTATCATGAGTCGTGCATTTTTAAATGTTTTTAATAGCCAGTTCTGAGCATCAATTGCATGTTGAGAGTGACCGTCAGCCATAAATGTCGTGCGATTATTAAAAGCAAGGTCAGAAATCCAGACAAAGTTTTCTTCTAGTTGGTGTACCACTAAATCACCAAAAGAATGGTGACTACCTGTATTGTAAATATCGAAATTATGATCACCTAATGTGATGCGTGTTTTTGTATAATTTTCGCCACCAATCATCATATCAGGCACAACGGGTTCAAAACCTTGCATATCTCTTGCAATAAATGTCTTGCGGTAGTTTACGGAGTGTTCAATACGCCCTGAATCAATGTATTTCTTTGTACCTTCATGACCGATAATTGTTACGCCGCCTAGCTTTTTGAATGCAATCGCTCCATAGGCATGGTCAGGGTGATTATGTGTAATGATGAGATACTTGATGGGTTTGTCTGTTACACCCTTGATTGTACTAATCATACGTTCACCTAAT
>JALVRY010000007.1 GCA_027024625.1 Thiotrichaceae bacterium | reverse complement strand
CTGTCTAATCTTACTTTTCCGCATCCTTTGGTTCGCGTGATTTTGGCAGAACAAATCTACCGTGCTTACACTATTACAGAAAACCATCCATATCACAGGGCAGGTTGATGATTGCGTTTGATACAGAAATTATTCTAGCTTCTGCCTCACCACGCCGTGCAGAGTTATTGGATCAAATTGGTGTAAAGTACACGGTTCAAGTCACTGATATTAATGAAGATGAGTTGCCAAATGAATCAGCAGAAGAGTTGGTTCAGCGCTTAGCAAAAGAGAAGTCTCAAGCTTTGGCTGAGTCAACCACATTGCCTGTTTTAGGCGCTGATACGCTTGGTGTTCTTGGGGGAGAGTTATTAGTAAAACCTCGTGATTTTGACCATGCACATGAAATGTTATCCAGCATGTCGGGGCAGTGGCATGAGATTCTTTCAGCGGTTGCCATCACGTACAAAGGTGATACACAAGTTAAGCTTAATCGTAACCGTGTTCTATTTCGTCCGTTATCGGATGACGAAATTAAAGCCTACTGGGATACTGGCGAGCCACAAGATAAAGCGGGTGCTTATGCAATCCAAGGTTTAGCTGCACCATTTATTGAGCGCATCGAAGGCTCATATTCTGGCATAATGGGCTTGCCGTTGTTTGAAACGGCAGAGCTATTGAAAGAAATAGAAAGTAATTAATAAGAAAAACAGGAGGAAAAGGGATCTCTCGTGTAAAGGTCTCTATTAAAAAATGAGTGTAGAAATACTAATAAACGTCACTCCACAAGAATCGCGTGTAGCCTTGCTTGAACATGGTGTTCTGCAAGAGATCATGATTGAACGGAATTCTAATCAGGGTATTGTGGGCAACATCTACAAAGGCAAAGTTTGCCGTGTGCTACCGGGTATGGAGGCTGCTTTTATAGACATTGGGCAAGAAAAAGCTGCCTTTTTACACGCCTCTGATTTGCGTTTGCCCGCTACCGCTATGTTTAATGGTGATACGCCGAGCGAAGAAATCATTATTCCGCCTATTACAAAATTATTACACGCTGGCAAGCAAGTGCTTGTGCAAGTGATTAAAGACCCATTAGGCACAAAAGGTGCGCGCTTAACCATGCACGTTACCATTCCATCGCGCTATGTGGTTCTCATGCCAGATACCGATACCGTAGGCGTTTCTAGTAAAATTGAAGATGAAGAGGAACGTGAACGTCTAAAGGCAATTGTTAACTCTATGCGTGGTGGTTCGGGTGAATCTACCGATACCCAGACAGAAATTAATCTAAACACAGATAATGCCAGCAAGTTTGGCTATATCGTGCGCACCGCCGCAGAAGGTATTAGCGAGGAAGCACTCAAGGCAGATATCGCCTTTTTAAACAAACTTTGGATGAAAGTAAGTGATGCGCCGCCATCTTCAACAAAAGCAGATGCCGAATTGATATATTCTGATTTACCTTTGGTACAACGTGCATTGCGCGATATTGTGGCAGAAGATATAGAAAGTATTAAAGTAGATTCAAAAGAAACATATGCCAATATTCATGAATTCTCAAAAGAGTTTATCCCTGAGCTATCAGAAAAAATAGAACACTACACAGGCGAGCGTCCCATTTTTGATATGCATTCGGTTGAAGATGAAATTCAGAAATCTCTAAAGCGAAAAGTGCAACTCAAATCAGGTGGATATTTGATTATTGATCAAACCGAAGCCATGACGACGGTTGATGTAAATACAGGCGGCTTTGTTGGCAATCGTAATCTTGAAGAAACCATTTTCAAGACAAATTTAGAAGCAGCGCAAACGCTGGCACGTCAATTACGTTTACGAAATCTCGGTGGGATTATCATCCTAGATTTTATCGACATGCAACAAGTTGATCACAAAGAACAGGTGATGGCAGCGTTATTAAAAGCGCTTGAAAGTGATCATGCCAAGACATCGGTGACAGAACTTTCAAGCTTAGGCTTGGTAGAAATGACGCGTAAGCGCACCCGCGAATCGCTAGAACATGTGTTGTGTGAGTCCTGTTCAACTTGCGAAGGGCGAGGATATATCAAAACTGCCACCACGGTTTGTTATGAAATATTCAGAGAAATACTCCGCGAGTCGCGTCAATTTGATGCACGTGAATTGCTGGTGCTAGCGTCGCTAGATGTTACTGATTTATTGTTGGATGAAGAGTCGGATAGCTTGGCAGAATTACAGGAGTTTATTGGTGTGCCGATTCGCTTTCAGGCGGAATCACTTTATACGCAAGAACAGTTTGATGTAGTGTTGCTTTAACATGTAACCATGTTTTAGTTTTTTTGGTTTATCGCTCCCTCTCCCTCAGGGAGAGGGTTGGGGTGAGGGGAATAGCTACGCTATTGTTTTTTGGTTGTTTTAAGTAGGTCTTTTGGGCGTTCCCTGAGCCTGTCGAAGGGTTCCAAGTGTTTGGCTTAAAATATTTTACCCCCCCCCCACTGCTGTCCCACAAATTCCCCAAGAAAGAAGAAAGCCTGAATCCTTGTAGTATAATGTTTGTACCACCAAGCACTATACATAAGGAGTTCAGGCTTTGGCGCATAAT
>JALVRY010000006.1 GCA_027024625.1 Thiotrichaceae bacterium | reverse complement strand
ACCACCATGTGTATTGATGCTCTTCCTGTTCTAACTCACGAAAAGCATCAATAAAGCCGACTTCTCCAAATAACTTATCAAACCAAGCTCGCTCCTCGGGTAGAAAGCCCGAATTTTTCTGATTGCCACGCCAGTTTTTTATATCTGCCTTGGTGTGGGCGATATTCCAATCACCCGTGATAACATAATCTCGCCCTGATGCTTTCATCTCCAGCATTTTTTCCATGAAGTAATCCATACATTCATATTTATACTGCTGACGCTCTTCCTTGGCTGATCCCGATGGCATATACAATGACGATACACTCAACTTGCCAAACTTAGCCTCAATATAACGCCCTTCGCTGTCGTATTTATCATCACCCATACCCATAATCACCTCATCTGGCTCTTGCTTGCAGTACAAAGCGACACCGCTATAGCCTTTCTTTTGGGCATCGTGGTAATAACAAGAGTAGCCTTCTGGTTTGAACATTGGGTCTTCTAATTGCCATTCTTGAGCCTTAGTTTCTTGTATGCAAACGACATCGGCATCCTGCGTTTTTAGCCAGTCAAAAAAACCTTTACGAGCAGCAGCTCGAATTCCATTGGTATTTGCGGTAATGATTCTCATAGTGTTGACAGAATAACTAGAAAGTTGCCTATTAAAACATGAATCAGATGAATAGTGATATAATCACAACAACTAGAATTTGGTTTAAAAGTCCCTATTATCTATCGTGACTTAACATATAAGCACTAAGATGGAGTAACAAATTGAACACGGCAGCACTTGAACATTTAATTAATAATAAAAAAATCACTTTTATTGGTGGCGGCAATATGGCTAGGAGCCTTATCAATGGCTTGTTAATGGATAATAATGATGTCCAGCTTTGTGTTTCTGACCTTGATGAGACTCAGTTGGATGGAATCCGTCAAAACTGGGCTAATGTAAAAACGACAACGAATAATCTTGAGGCGATTGATCAAGTCGATGTGGTTATCTTAGCGGTAAAACCTCAGGTGATGGGAGAGGTTACCCAGCCTTTAGCCGAGCTTGCTCAGACGCAAAAACCACTTTTTATCTCCATTGCAGCAGGAGTGACAGAGGAGAAGTTATCAAACTGGTTAGGGGCAGATGTGCCTATCGTACGCTGTATGCCAAATACCCCTGCTTTAGTTCAAAGTGGTGCAACGGGCTTGTATGCTAATGAGCACGTTTCAACAGAACAACATGATCTAGCCGAAAGCATTATGCGAGCGGTGGGTATTACTGTTTGGCTAAAGCAGGAATCTTTGCTGGATGCGGTAACAGCCGTGTCTGGTAGTGGTCCGGCTTATTTCTTTCTTGTTATGGAAGCGATGCAACAGGCTGCTGAAAAATTGGGGATTAATGCAGAAGAAGCCAAGCTATTAACCTTGCAAACCGCATTTGGCGCAGCAAAATTAGCACTAGAAAGCAGCGACAGCCCCGCAGAACTACGCAAAAAGGTAACATCCAAAGGAGGAACAACAGAAGCAGCCTTAGGTAAACTTATTGAAGGTGGCTTACCTGAGTTATTTGATACCGCTCTACAAGCAGCCGATCAACGAGCAAAAGAATTAGCAAAATAAGGAGGACGATACGATGGGAATATTACAAAACATTGGGATTTTCTTGGTTGATACTCTCTTTACTTTATACATTTATGCTGTGGTCATTCGCTTTGTCTTGGCACTATCGCGAGCTGATTTTTATAATCAAGTTTCACAAATGATTGTAAAAGTTACCAATCCGGCTTTAGTACCTTTGCGACGTTTTATCCCACCTATTGGGAAAATAGATACTTCCGCGATTGTGCTGGCGGTTGCTCTTATCATTGTTAAAACTTTTCTTATTCTTGCCATGAGTGGAGTGGAGATGAACTTTGTTGGTTTAATTGCTTATGCCATTATAGAGTTACTTCGCACGATTATTTGGCTATATATTATCGCCTTAATTTTACAAGCCATTATCAGTTGGATTGGTAACACGCATGGTAATCCCTTTGTTTCAATACTTAATAATTTAACAGACCCAATATTAAGACCAATTCGCAATGTTGTTCCTAATATTGGCATGATTGATCTCTCGCCAATGGTGGCTATTTTGGGCTTAAATATATTGCTGATTATCTTGAATGGTTTTGGTGTTTAAAAATTTATGATTATGAGACCTTTCACCCAAAGGTCTCCTACTTATGTATATTAACGAGTCAAAATCATGTTAATGATCCGCCAAGAAGCTGATGTTCATCATAATCGGCGAGATTTATATAATCTAAAGTCCATTCTCCCTTATCTAAAAGAATTCATAGGACGCACCCTGTTTGCGTTGCTATGTTTGGTAATAGCAAAAACTGCCAATGTAGGTGTGCCTGTTGTATTAAAAGATATTGTTGACTCTTTTAGTGGCAAGCAAGACTTATTATTTGTTTTGCCCGTTTCATTATTGCTTGCTTACGGTGCATTACGATTATCCAGCTCCTTATTCAATGAGCTACGTGACACCGTATTTGCTCGCGTGCGTTATCGAGCCATGCGTCGCTTAGCTACTCGTGT
>JALVRY010000005.1 GCA_027024625.1 Thiotrichaceae bacterium | reverse complement strand
CCTATAACTCAACTACACTATAGACAGAATTTAAAATTAAGGAGTACGCATGGGTGGCAAAAAGATGAGCCTAACCGTTAAGGTTCTTTTAGGCATGGTATTGGGTATTTTAGTGGGGCTAATAATCAATTTACTCCACTTGAATGCAGCGGGTTCATTTATCAATGAATATATTGTTAATGGTCTATTCCACGTAACAGGCAAGCTCTTTGTTAATGCTTTAAAAATGTTAGTTGTTCCTCTGGTTGTATTTTCTTTAATTTGTGGTGTTTGTGGTATTGGTGATATTCGCTTACTGGGGCGTGTAGGCGGCAAATCTTTTATTCTCTACCTTGCAACAACGGCTATCGCTATCGCAACAGCAATTCTCATCGCAGTCACCTTTAATATCGGCAGTGGAATGGATATTCCAACTAGTAGCAATTTTGTTGTTAAAGAAGCCCCGCCGCTTACGCAAGTCCTCATTGATATTATTCCAACAAATCCTATTAAAGCCATGGCAGATGGCGATATGTTACCCGTGATTTTCTTCTCTATTCTGCTTGGCATTAGCATGTTAATGGTTGGTAAAAAAGCAGAAAGCTTTATTGAAGGTGCTGAAATTGCCAATGAAATCATGATGAAAATGGTTACCATCATCATGACGGTTGCTCCGTATGCGGTATTTGCCTTAATTGCAAAAGCAGTTGCAACACTAGGTATTGAATTTCTTAGCTCATTAGCAGGCTATGTTGCGGTACTTGTCGGTGCATTAATGTTCCATCTTTTTGTCACGCTCATGGCTATACTAAAACTCTTTTCTGGGCTTAATCCCCTTACCTTCCTAAAGAAAATACGCAATGTACAGGTCTTTGCTTTTAGTACATCCAGCTCCAATGCCACCATCCCCGTGACCATGCGGACTGTCACACAACGCTTTGGTGTAAATAACTCGGTTGCATCATTTACCGTCCCCTTTGGTGCGACGATTAATATGGATGGCACGGCAATTATGCAAGGTGTAGCCACTGTATTTATCGCTAACGTGTATGGTATCGATCTAACAATTGGGCAATATTTAACAATTATACTTTTTTCAGTATTAGCGTCGATTGGTACAGCAGGTGTGCCAGGTGTTGGCTTAATCATGCTATCGATGGTATTCACTCAGGTTGGTTTACCCGTTGAAGGCATTGGTCTGATTATGGGTGTTGACCGTTTGATGGATATGATCCGAACTGCTGTTAACGTATCAGGAGATGCTGTTGTCTCGACTATCGTTGCAAAAAGTGAAAACAAGATTGATTTAGCTACCTACAATGATCCTGATGCTGGAATAATTGATCACAGCCCAGTAATTCTCAATAAATAGAGCGGTAAAACTCAAACAATAGGATTTGAATTCACCACCAGCAATAACAAAAGGGACAAACGTCCTTTTTGTTATGCCTCATATTTCCAAGAATAGTTAGCAATTTCTGGTTAGCATTATCCATACTGAAAGATTAAGGATATTGCTATGAAAAAGTTTTTATTAACCAGCCTAATTGCATCGCTAGTTGTTGTGGCCACATTTATCACAATGATAAATATTACATTCGCTAATGAAATTGATTCATCGCCCGAAACTCGCCTTGGTGCAGATAAAGGCTATAAAAGTGTTTACACCCCACTATCAAACCTAAACTGTATTAATATTAACGAATGGCAAGGAGGGGTAGAACAAGAATGTGCGGGAATCGCAGGTTTTCGCGTTCATTTAGTCGATGATGATAATAGACAATCACTTACTCTGATTAAAAATGGGAAAACCTATCCATTAGAATTCTGGCGTACTGTCTCGCCTGACTTTAGTGAGCTAGGCAAATTAATAGAATGGAGAGTCGATGCTGATACAGACAACCATACAATTTCTCCCGTTGCATTAATTGTCCGCTTAAAAACCAGTGGTGAAAATCCGTCCTCTGACTTAGTTGTAGTTGATCTTGAACGCGATAATATCTGCGTAGTTGATGTCATCCCACCTAATTCAGATGGCACACAAAATGAAATCGCACGAAGTATGGCAAATCAAGCAACGGCTCTAAACTGTCTTGAAGGAGCACCAATTATACATGAAGGAATTGAATAAACCTTTATCATCGTCACCGGTCTATCAACAAGACCGTAGCACATGAAATACTAGGAAATTATCCGAGAAGATGAGTCATAGCAAGGGAGTGCTGGATTCAGATTTTCCCCAGTAGATTCACTATTCTTGGATAAGCTAGTACAAATCCGCCTGAATGCACCTATTTTCCGTTCAAATTCGTCAAAGGGAACAACTATTCTCAGACAGCCTTCTAGCCCCCCGTCATCGACATAAATCGCATAACCTTTTCAGGCTTTTTATTAAAATCATGCTTTTCAGGCTTCATATCAAGCGCTTTAATTATCTTAGCTTTTAACTCATCGTCACTAATTCCTGCTCGTAATAGAGGACGTAATTCAAACTTATGCTCATCACCTAAGCACATATATAAAGTACCATCGACAGATAGCCTCACTCGGTTGCATGTTTCACAGAAATGTTGAGAAATTGGGGTAATAAAACCAATATTTAAATGA
>JALVRY010000004.1 GCA_027024625.1 Thiotrichaceae bacterium | reverse complement strand
AGAAAGGCGAGGGTATGTCTACAGAAGTCCGCATGGGCGATGTGGAAACACTGGAATACCACCGAGATCAGAGTTTGAATCTAACAGTCTACTTTGGAAAAAGCCGAGGCTCATCCAGTACGGCAGATCTCTCTAGCAAAGCGATTGAAGATAGTTTAGATGCAGCTTGCCGTATCGCCAAATATACTTCAGAAGATGAATTCTCAGGTTTGGCTGACAGTGATCTAATGGCTAGTGATATTCCTGAGCTGGATTTATATCATCCTTGGAATATTGAGGCAGAAGAAGCGATTAAACTTGCCTTGGCGTGTGAAACTGCTGCCTTTAATGTAGACAAGAGAATAACAAACTCAGATGGAACAACGCTTAACACCTATTCTGGATTAAGTTTATATGCAAATTCACATGGTTTTATCAACACACAGTCTGGGAGCCAACACTATTTGAGCTGTGCCGTGATTGCCAATCAAGGTGATGAAATGGAGCGTGATGGCTGGTACGATGTCAATCGTGTGACTAGCAAATTAGCAACGCCCGAATCAATTGGTGAAATCGCCGCAGAACGCACATTGCAGCGTTTAGATGCGAGAAAATTATCAACCCGTGAAACGGCTGTACTATATGATGCTCGAATGGCAAGAAGCTTGATTGGTCATTTTACAGGTGCTATTTCGGGAGTATCTCAGTACCGTAAAGCAAGCTTTTTGTTGGATTCTCTTGGTGAAAAGATATTTCCTGATTTTATTCATCTTCATGAACAGCCCTATATTCTACAAGCATTAGGCAGTGCCGCTTATGATGCGGAAGGTGTTGCAACACGTGAACAAGATTTTGTAACAGACGGAATTGTTAGTAATTATTTGCTTAGTAGCTACTCTGCGAGAAAGTTAGGAATGCAAACGACAGCAACAGCAGGTGGAGCACATAATATAACACTGGAATCTACAGGGCAAAGTTTCGATGAGTTATTGAGCCAAATGGATACAGGTCTGCTAGTGACTGAGCTAATGGGCAGTAGTGTGAATATGGTAACGGGAGATTACTCGCGTGGTGCAGCAGGATTTTGGGTGGAAAATGGTGAAGTTCAATATGCGGTTAAAGAGGTTACTATTGCCGGTAATCTAAAAGAGATGTACCAGCACATACTCGCTGTAGGTAATGATGTGGATAATAATAGTGCCACACGAACAGGTTCTATATTGGTTGAGAATATGATGATTGCAGGCAGTGGAGAGAGCTAAATTTAGACTACGGAAGAACTGTAAACATCAATACTGAATTATAAAATTGAAGGTTAAATCATGGATAAAAAATTACTGGATTTACTTGTCTGTCCTGTGACAAAAGGGTCATTAATATATGATAAAAAAGCCAAAGAGCTTATTTCAAAATCAGCTAAATTAGCGTATCCCATTCAGGATGATATTCCAGTCATGTTAGAAGAAGAGGCGCGTAAACTAAGTGATGAAGAGCTAGAAGCTTACGCATGAGTGACATCAAAATAGTCATCCCCGCTCGTTATGCATCCTCTCGGCTTTACGGCAAGCCATTAAGGATGATGGCGGGGAAACCAATGATTCAGCACAGCTACGAAAGAGCGGTTGAAGCAGATCTAGGTGAGATTATTATCGCCACCGATGATCAGCGAATATTTGATGTTTGTAGAAGCTTTGGTGCAAATGTTTGTATGACAGCAGATACCCACGAAACAGGAAGCGATCGTTTAGCCGAAGTCGTCGAACGATATGCTTGGCATGACGATACAATTGTTGTCAATTTGCAGGGTGATGAGCCGTTAACCCCTGTGTCTTGCTTGAAACAAGTTGCACATAATCTTGCTACTTTTGATGATGCCTCCATTGCCACACTTGCCACCGCGGTTGAGAATATGGCGGAATATAGCAACCCCAATGCCGTAAAAGTAGTTTGTGATAAGGTGGGCTATGCCCTGTATTTTAGCCGCTCAGCCCTACCTTATCAGCGAAATGGAGATAAAGCAGTTAAACACTTTGCTTTACGCCACCTTGGTATTTACGCTTACCGTGCTAAATTTCTAACAGACTTCACAAAAATGGATGTTTGTCCACTTGAACAGTTAGAAAAACTCGAACAATTACGAGCGATGTGGAATGGCAAGCGGATTCATGTCGCCGTTGCTGATGATGTACCAGGGCACGGAGTTGATACAGAAGAAGATTTGTTGTTGGTTGAGAAAATTCTTAAAGAAAAATAATTAGAGATAAAGCATGCCAAATATTTTAATCACAGGTTGTAATAAGGGAATTGGTTTAGAACTTAGTAAGCAATATTTGGCTGATGGTTGGCGAGTCTATGCGACAGCCCGTCGCCCTGATTTGGCTGATGAATTAAATGCTTTGCAAGATTCAAGTGACGGTTTACTCAGTGTGCATCAACTGGATGTGGGCGATAGCTTGCAACGGCAACAGCTAGCGAATGAGCTGGTAAATATTCCACTGGATATACTACTCAATAATGCGGGTATCTGGGGGCAAATGGGGTCGAATTTTGAAAATACAGAAGAAGAAAAATGGTTAGAAGGCTTTCGTATTAATACCATTGCTCCAATGCAG
>JALVRY010000003.1 GCA_027024625.1 Thiotrichaceae bacterium | reverse complement strand
AAACCCAAATGCTCTTTTGGCGTAACGTAGCACAGCATAGATGTTCCATACCAACCAATCTGTGCTGCACCTATACCTGAAGTAATGTGGTCATAACCCGGGGCAATATCCGTAACGAGTGGCCCTAAAGTATAAAAAGGTGCTTCAAAACACTCCTTCAATTCTTTATCCATATTCTCTTTAATTTTTTGCATAGGCACATGACCTGGGCCTTCTATCATGACTTGAACATCATGCTCCCACGCAATTTTAGTCAACTCACCTAAAGTTTCTAATTCACCAAACTGAGCCGCATCATTTGCATCTGCTAAAGAACCCGGACGCAAGCCATCACCGAGCGAGAATGACACATCATAAGCTTTCATAATTTCACATATATCTTCAAAATGCGTATACAAGAAATTTTCTTTATGATGAGCCAAGCACCACTTCGCCATAATCGAACCACCACGCGAGACAATTCCTGTCACACGTTCTGCGGTCATTGGCACGTATTTTAAGCGGACACCTGCATGTATCGTAAAATAATCGACACCCTGCTCTGCTTGCTCGATTAGCGTATCGCGGAACATTTCCCACGTTAAATCCTCTGCTTTTCCCTTTACTTTTTCTAATGCTTGGTAAATTGGGACTGTGCCAATTGGCACTGGAGAATTGCGTAGAATCCATTCGCGTGTTTCGTGGATATTATCACCTGTTGATAAATCCATCAGGGTATCACCACCCCAGCGAGCCGACCAAGCCATCTTCTCTACTTCTTCTTCAATTGATGAAGTCACCGCAGAGTTACCAATATTAGTATTAATTTTCACACGAAAATTACGCCCGATAATAACAGGCTCTAGTTCAGGATGATTAATATTGGCGGGAATGATTGCACGCCCACGAGCAATTTCATCACGTACAAATTCAGGCGTAATAATTTCTGGGATTGATGCACCAAAACTTTCACCGGCATGTTGTCGCAATAATTTTTCATAGCGTGGATCTTCACGCAATTCCTGCAAACGGCAGTTCTCACGGATGGCAACAAACTCCATTTCTGGCGTGATAATACCCTTGCGAGCATAGTGCATTTGCGAAACATTCTTACCTTTTTTGGCAACACGTGGATTACTAATATGCTCAAAACGCAGATGAGCTAAGCTAGGATCACTTTGCCGTTGAGAGCCATATTCCGAGGTAGGGCCATCGAGATATTCCGTATCATCTCTGTCGTTAATCCAAGCTGCACGAATATCGGGGATCCCCTTCAGTAAATCAATATCAATAGCAGGATCAGTAAAAGGCCCTGATGTATCATACACAGGAATGGGGGGATTCTTTTCTACACTAATGCTCGCAGGCGTATCATCTTGATTAATTTCACGCATACCAACCTGAATATCAGGGCGAGAACCTTCAATGTAGATTTTTTGTGAATTTGGGAAAGGTTGGGTTATTTCTTCCGATAATCTAGCCGTATTATCAAGAAATGATTCTGGTATTGCACTCATGCTTAGCTCCATCAAGACGAGGGCATTGGATTAAGAAGTGCATAAAGTGCAGCATCTTAAAGCATTCCCTCCGTCGGTATTATCCGTATCAGGTTCTAAGGGTTACTCTCAGCTCAAATATTACTAATATTTGAGCACCCCTAGCTTTAAAAGACGTGCAACCTTATCATATTTACAAGCAATACGACATTTTCGAGGCTTGATTATTTTTTTAGAGACCTTTGCATGAAAGGATGACGAAAGAAAAAAGAACGTAATTTTCCCTATTTAAACTAAATAGGGGGAATTCAAACCTTTTTTATTCGTTAGATCTTTCGCGTAAAAGTCTCTAGTACAGTAAAAATAACCCTCAATATTTTGTACTCATACTGAGCATTCTCATGCGGCTTTTCTATCTTCTTTCATTACATCACGAGCAACAGGGTACAAATGCTCAGTCTCATCAATCAGACGCTTATTCACCAACTCAAACATTTCGTTTGTTTCTTTCAAAAATAGTTCATGATCACGAATTCGTAGGTCTTTATTCTTACACCAACGCCTTAGATATTGTTTAAATACTCGCTTAATTTCACTCGACCCTGATAAAAATTTTGTTGCTGTATTTTTAACGTGATTCTCACTATGAATTAGCAACGGCTGATATAAAGATTTTTCTTCCTCATCCAAATGCTCTTTGACTTGCTCAACATATTCAAAAAACAAATCACAAGTTACACCCGTATCACACAATGACCTTTCTTCAATTAGATGAGACAACACACCCGATAACTCACTGATTTTATGTATTTGATTATACATCTCTTGAAACGAAACCATATTCACACTCCTTATTCATTAATTTTGGTGGTTTCATTTGGTTAAATTCTACAAATAAAATTAAAAAAATCTCAAATATTTATCAAACATATAACCTAAATCTGTGACTTCAATGCGGTACAGAAAAGCCACAGATTTAGGTTTAACAAAATATAGGCTCATTTTGTTTAATAACCAAACTATAGTTAATATGTATCTTGAATAGTTTTAACTGTCAATAAGCTTCACAACCCATTAATATTATTGAATTTTAATGTTCTTATTATTTTTGCAGGGTATTAACC
>JALVRY010000002.1:6052-7968 GCA_027024625.1 Thiotrichaceae bacterium | reverse complement strand
TCCTCCTGTATTTCAGCTTTAATTATTGGTCTGTTTTCAAGTGACCACAATCTTCTAGTTGTGTAAATAGACCAAAAAGATATTAACAATGCAACAATGGCAACTCCTGTTGTTATTTCCATTAAAGCCTTTCTCCCATTTGTAATTAAATGAATATATTTTGTTATCTATACCAACCTAAATCAATAGCTTAATTATTTCTTATTTTAAAGTCATTAATCACCCATCAGTCATAGAGAAGGCAATACACCGTATAGCCCTCTCTACTCAGACGCTATTAGTCTTCGGGGTAAGGGTCTTTTGAATCATCGCCTTGACCAGTTAGAATATCCCAACATTTTTTAGGGTGAGTTTCTTTTTTAAAATTAGGGCATGGAGGTAAAGATGTTTTTGATTGATTAGAATATTCGTGACCACAATCAGCACATTTATAAGTACCTGAAGATACATCACTTCCATAAGGAACACAGCTTTTTTGAACCATTACAAACTCCTGAGATTATTAATATGAAGGATAATTATGGTGATATAAACGCTGAATTCAAGTGAAAGCTACGTTTTTTGGTTGCCTAACAGTTTATTAGACAGCTTCTGTCTAATTCCAATATTCAAGCAGGCTATATTATCCCCATTTGTAAGTCAAAATACTAAGGTTTGGTTTTTTTAATAAATGAAGTCTATTTAAAAACTAATGTCGAATAGAAGCCTGAATAAAGTACTGATAAAAAAGCCCCAACCCTGCAGCGCAAATAATAAAAGCACCCGCCGCACCTGTAATGCCAAAACGAACAAAGACCTGCAAGGCATACAAGCCATATAGGCTATCATTATCAGGCAAGTTGGCATAACCGTTAATTAGTCCCACAATCGCAGGTACAGCAAGCAAAATGACAAGGCTAAATAATTTAAGGGTTTTAGGTGCTTGCCAAGCAGGGTTAGCAGGTTTGCTTTGTGGCTTGTCATGTTTATTTCTACTCATCCATTTCCAAATCCAAAACATCAATAGCGATAAGCCAAATAAAGAGCTGAAATGCTGTAACACGCGATAAAACATAATGTCATAGCCATCAATCGATGTGAGCGGTACATCCATCCAATGCACAAATTGCGGGATGCCCGATTGATGGGTGAAAAAATCCCAAATAATATGAGTAAGTGCTCCCAGCATAAGAGAGAAAACCAAGGTATAACTGGGAATATCAGGTAAACGCCCCAAAAATAAATCTTCATGCAAATGCTTCTGTATGACTTTAGGTAACAGCGAAACCAGCACAGGCGCCATCAAAAAATGATAGAGATAATAAACCGTAAACCCCGCAGGAACTGCAAAAAGATAAATACCAATCAGTGAGTGGCTATTAACATGCCATTGTATGTAATCGGAAAAATAAGCAAAATCAGGTGTCATGCTGCCAATGATAAGCGCAGACAAAGCCCCAAATTTACCTAAATATTTATATAGAGGGATAACGGCAACGGTGTGAGAAACAGTAAATGGCATTTTTATTATCTTTTTGTCGGGATGGTATTGTGAAAAAAAGCATCTTCCCTCATAATCCCGCGGACTGCAAGATTCATATCTTGCAGTGTTGTTATAGAAAGTCTAAAAGATGGTGATCCACATTGGTTCCCTCGCGACGATAAGCCGCAAACCCCGCCAGGCCCGGAAGGGAGCAACGGTAGCGGTGGACTCGGGCGCCGGGGTGTGGCTGGTGTGGGCCGCCTCCCTATTCGGACCGCGAGGTCCCGCATCAGGCCGAAGATGAGCTACCAAGTCCTCGCCCGCAAGTGGCGGCCGCGCACCTTCTCCGAGGTGGTGGGCCAGGAACACGTCCTGCGCGCCCTGATCAACGCCCTGGACAACCAACGCCTGCACCACGCCTACCTCTTCACCGGCACCCGCGGCGTGGGCCAGA
>JALVRY010000002.1:0-6042 GCA_027024625.1 Thiotrichaceae bacterium | reverse complement strand
TTTTAAAACGCCCTAGGCGTAAAAAGTACTTGGACATTTCCGAAGGAAATTTAGAAGTTGGTTGAAACAAAGGGCTAACTTTCTATTACCTCCGTCCCAGCTCTTTGTTGGTCAACAATCACTTACTCACGTAAGCTCATGTTTCCCGCCTCGATCTAGAAAGCTACCTTTAATGATATTGTTTTTTTCCGTGTCCTTCCGTGTATTCCGTGGCAAAAAATATTTTACACTTTTCACTCATAACACTCTTTCATCAAATCAATAAACCGTTCTGCAGGTGTTGATAAAAACTTGCCTTTGCGTGTCACTATGCCGTAGCTACGCTTGGGGAAGTATTTGTCCAGCGATAGCACGGTCATTTCTTCGCGGTCTTGGTCGGTGATACATACGTCGGTGACGATTGATATGCCTAAACCGATTTTTACATAACGTTTGATGACTTCCCATCCGCCTGCTTCTAGTGTGACTTTGTAACTGGTGTTGTTTTGGGCAAATACCATTTTCACGATACGCCATGTACTTAGATGACTGGGTGGAAGGATTAATCCAAAGGGGCTAATGTCGTTTAGCGTTACTTCTTTAAGCTTTGAAAGAGGGTGGTCTTTTGGGGCAATTAATACAGGGTTGTAAGTCACTATTGGCTCGTATTCAATATCATCGGGGATTTCTAGCATCGAGCCTATGGCTAAATCGATATCATTATTGCGTAACATTTCAAGACCATCGCGCCCAGTTTCATTGGCGAGCTTTAGCTTTATGCCAGGATACTGATCACTAAACATTTGAACAGGTTGGGGTAGAACATACAAAATTGTGGATTCCCCAGCGGCAATGGTTAAATCGCCTGTACTTAAATTTCCACAATGAGCACTAAAGGTTTCATGTAGGTGATCAATACTTTGAACCATCGGTTCACATAAATCATAAAGAACTTTCCCTTCAACCGTCAGTGAAATTTGCGGGCCGTTACGTTCAAATAAAGAGACTTTCATTTCTCTTTCAAGTGCTTGTATTTGTAAAGATATGGTGGGTTGACTGGCAAATAGTTTATCAGCCGCTTTAGTTACACTACCGTGTTTGGCTACTTGGCAGAATGCACGTAGTTTTTTCAGTCGGTTTTGTTTGTAGTAGATCGTTTTCATTTTTAATATCGCAATAGTATAGCCAGTGGCAATATTAAACATTGAAATCATTGGATTGTCTAATAATTAGTTTATGCAATACTATATAAACTTTAATCATAAGTTTATTAATGTTTAATAATTTGGTGTTCATGCATAAGTTTTTTGAATAGTTTGAAAAAATTGATCTTTATTGTCGATTTTTTCAACAAAAAAATAATTAACTACTATGCTCCCAATATCGAGAACAAATGGTATATTTATGAAGACTATCAATAGAAAAATAAGCTATGCAAAATAATACTAAACGTACCGTTTTTTTTGTTTCTGAATCAACGGGTATAACAGCTGAAACGCTTGGGAATAGCTTGCTCTCGCAGTTTCCTCATATTGAATTTACCTATCACCAGCGCTCTTTTATAGATACTGAGAAGAAAGCAAATGCACTGGTAAAAGAAATAGCAGAAATAAGTGAAAAAGAAGGCTTTAGACCACTAGTCTTCGCAACTATGCCAGAGACACAAATAAACCAGATTTTAAAAGATGCGGACTGTCATTATTATGAAGTGTTTGAAAGTATCCTCGACAAAATAGGGCATGACTTACATACCGAGCCGACGCGTGAGTCGGGCTTGAGTCATGGATTGGTAAATGAAAAAACCTACGATGCACGAATAGACGCGCTCAATTACACGCTAATGCACGATGATGCGATGGTGCTAAAAACATTGCACGAGGCAGATGTCATTATCGTAGGCGTATCGCGCTCAGGTAAAACACCCACCTCGCTTTATCTTGCGCTCAAATTTGGCATTAAAGCGGCAAACTATCCTATTACGGATGATGATTTTGATCGTGATGAATTACCCGCAGTATTGCTTGAGAATAAAGATAAATTAGTCACCACGACTATCAAAGCAAAACGTTTACAACAAATACGTGAAAAGCGCAGACCCAATAGCCAATACTCATCATTGCAAACTTGTAAGACTGAAATCAAAAAAGCGCATAAATTGTATGAGCGCTACGGTTTAGAGCCGCTTGATGTAACCACACAATCCATTGAAGAATTAGCCGCACAAATCGTGCGTAGTCACAGCGTAACTCCCTTAAAAGACAGCCTAATATAGGAAATAGCATGAATACAAAAAACATCATTTGGCTTGATCAACTTGGTATAAACGATATTGACCATGTTGGCGGTAAAAACGCATCACTCGGTGAGATGATTCAAAACCTCGCAAATCTCGGTGTTAATGTTCCGGGTGGTTTTGCGACAACCTCCGATGCTTATCGTAGTTTTTTAGAACATGAAAACTTAGGCAATCGTATCAATGCATTACTAGATGAATTGGATGTTGATGATTTGTCGGCATTGGCTAAAACAGGCAAGCAAATTCGTGATTGGATTATGCAAATTCCCTTGCCAGATGACCTAGAAGCTGACATCAATGAAGCTTATGTAAAAGTAGAAGGGCAATACGGCAAAGAAGTCACATGGGCGGTACGTTCATCTGCTACGGCCGAAGATTTACCCGATGCATCTTTTGCAGGACAGCAAGAGACATTTTTGAATGTGTCAGGCTTAGATGATATTAAAATGGCAATCCGTAAAGTATTTGCCTCGTTGTTTACGGATCGCGCAATCTCCTACCGTGTTCACCAAAACTTTGATCATGCAGGCGTTGCTTTATCAGCGGGTATTCAAAAAATGGTGCGTTCTGATATTGGCGCAAGTGGCGTAATGTTTAGCCTTGATACTGAATCGGGTTTTGACAAAGTAGTCTTTATTACAGGTAGCTATGGTTTGGGTGAAATGGTCGTGCAAGGCGCGGTAAACCCTGATGAGTTTTATGCTTATAAACCTAATTTGGAAGCAGGCAAACCCGCTGTTTTAAGCAGAACACTCGGTAGCAAAGAAATTGAGATGGTTTACGATCCAGAGGGTGAAGAGCCTGTAAAAATCATTGATATTGAAAAAGAACGTAGTCGTAAATACTGTATTACAGATGCTCAGGTTGAAGAACTGGCACGCCAAGCCGTAACCATCGAGAAACACTACAAACGCCCAATGGATATTGAGTGGGCATTGGATGGCATCGACGGTGGTTTATACATCGTACAAGCGCGTCCAGAAACTGTGCAAAGCCAAGCAGGTAACGTGGTTGAACGATTTACTTTAAAAGAGACGGGCACGGTAATTTCAGAAGGGCGTTCTATCGGCTCACGCATTGGCGCAGGCAAAGCCAAAATCATTATGAGCTTGGACGATATGGATAAAATCCAGCCAGGCGATGTGCTCATTACCGACATGACCGATCCAGATTGGGAGCCAATTATGAAACGCGCCTCTGCGATTGTCACCAACCGTGGCGGACGTACTTGCCACGCGGCAATCATCGCGCGTGAGCTTGGCGTACCTGCGGTTGTGGGTTGTGGTGATGCGACTAAAACCATTAAGCACGGTGACGATGTTACCGTATCTTGTGCCGAGGGCGATACAGGTTACACCTACCAAGGCATTCTAGATTTTGAAATTAGCAAAACCGAAGTCAGCACCATGCCTGACCTTGATCTTAAAGTGATGATGAATGTTGGCAATCCTGATCGCGCCTTTGATTTTAGCCAGCTACCCAATAAAGGTGTTGGCTTAGCGCGTATGGAATTTATTATCAATAATATGATTGGTATTCATCCACGCGCCTTGTTGGAGCTGGATAAGCAATCTACAGAGCTACAAGAAATTATCCACAAACGCATTGATGCTTACGAAAGCCCGCGTGAATTCTTCGTTTCAAAAATTGCCGAAGGCGTATCAACGCTAGCATCTGCCTTTACGCCAAAACCTGTAATTTTGCGCATGTCGGATTTTAAATCAAATGAATACGCGAAACTCATCGCAGGCACAAACTACGAGCCCGAAGAAGAGAACCCCATGATTGGTTTTCGTGGTGCAGCACGTTATATCGATGAAACCTTCCGTAGCTGTTTTGAAATGGAATGTGAAGCGATTAAACGCGTGCGCAATGATATGGGATTGACCAATATTGAGATTATGATTCCCTTTGTAAGAACACTCGAAGAAGCAAAAGCCGTGAGTGAACTATTAGCAGAAAACGGTTTAGCGCGCGGTGAAAATGGTTTGCGCCATATTATGATGTGCGAGTTGCCATCAAACGCGGTTTTGGCAGAACAGTTCTTAGAATACTTCGATGGCTTCTCTATCGGCTCAAATGATATGACACAATTAACACTAGGCCTAGATCGAGATTCAGCATTAGTCGCCGAAGGTTTTGACGAGCGTAATCCTGCGGTAAAAGCCATGATAAAAATGGCGATTGATGCGTGTAGAAAGCATGGGAAATACGTCGGTATCTGTGGACAAGGCCCATCGGATCATCCTGATCTTGCTGAGTGGTTGATGGGGCAGGGGATTGATAGCGTTTCGTTGAATCCTGATACAGTGATTGATACTTGGAATCGTTTGGCTGCTAAGTAATATATAGAGATGCCCATATTCTAAAAGCACACCCCCCTCACTTTTACATGATAGCTCTATAATGATTACTGTATGTGTAAATCATCATGTAGCTTTGCATAAATTCTAGCAGTCGTTAAAAAAGCTAACGAGCTATCATGTAAAAGTGGGGGGGTGTGCTTATGATAAACGGTGTAATTTTGACTTCTACCTCAAATAAAAGCATAATAATAAAAACAGGTGGCATAATGCCACTTTCTCTGAGAGGCTTTTATGGCGCAATCAATTAAAATATCAAATGCTGAAATGGAAGTTCTGCGTGATGAGTCAAAAACATTTGGCCGCTCAATTGCAGGGCAAGCAGAACATTGGATGCGAATTGGTCGAGCCATTGAGCAGTCTGAGCATTTTAACTACCGCAAAATTCAAGCAGTGCTAAAAGGCACGTTAAACCCTGATCACCTCAATAGAGATGAGCAAGAAGTCTACCTTGATGATCTTGTTGTTTCGATGAAACAAGCGCAGCCTAAAATGGAAAAATATTTTGCAGAACGTAATAAAGCAGGTAAGGGAGTAGGCTTAGATGATAGCGACACGGTAGTTTTTGCATCAGATAATAGGACTCCGAACTAAATAACTAGAGGAATTTAACTTGCTTTTTTGCTTTATATTAAATGATCTCAAATCGTTGCGTAGAATAACTATGCGCCTCTTGAAATCATTCAATCTGAAACAAAAATTCTGCGTTATTTTCCTCTAGTTATTTGGTTCGAAGTCCTAACTAATACCCAAATCCACTCATAATGCCCGCAATAATGATTATGCTTGCTGGCCCAAATGGTGCGGGTAAGTCGACATTGTATGAGCAGGTTATAAAACATAAATTTAATGCCCCTTTTATTAATGCAGACAAAATTCAAAAAGAAGAACTTAGTGATCAATCCATGCAGGGCGCCTATCAAGCCGCAAAAATTGCTGAGCAACGAAGGCAAGAATATTTAAAAAATCAACAAAGCTTCGTATCAGAATCAACTTTCTCTCATCCTTCAAAATTACAACTAATCGAAGATGCTTTACAGGCAGACTTTCGTGTAATCGTGTATCACGTAAATGTTAGAACAGCAGAATTATCTGTCGCCCGAGTAGCCAGCCGAGTAGAAGAAGGAGGACATAACGTCCCAGAAGAAAAAATACGTGCACGCTATGAAAGAAATCAAAGCCTAATAAAACAAGCCATTTTAAAAGCAGATGTGGGATTTGTTTATGATAATTCACGCCTCAACCAAGTGCCTATACTAAGTTTGGTATTAAGGCATGGAAGAGTCATGAGTGTTGCAGATGATCTGCCAGAGTGGGTAGAAGATTTATATTTAAAATAAAGCTAATGAGCTATCATTCACCGGTTTTACTCTAATAATTATTCGGCTACGCCTCTCGCCTCGG
>JALVRY010000001.1 GCA_027024625.1 Thiotrichaceae bacterium | reverse complement strand
CAACGGTGTATTTAAAGATTTAAAAACCGTGGTTCTATTTTACGATAAGTACAATAGCAAAAGTGAAAAACGAAAAATTAACCCTGAAACAGGTAAACCTTGGGGTAAGCCAGAAGTAGCAGAGAATATATCGTTAAAAGAGCTAGAAACAGGACCTGCTTTAACAACCAAACGCATCAATGCCTTAGTTGCTTTTTTAAAAACACTAACGGATAAACGTTATGAGAACTTACTAGAACCTGAATCCGTGACTTCAGATGGGGATTGTGATAGGTAAGCTATTGATTATTATGTAATAAATCGTGATTCTTAGTGATTTCAAAATCTCACCTCGCAGGTGAAATTTTGGTTCAACTCAAAATCGAAAACTTTCTAATATAAAACAAAGGTTTGTCTCTATTTTTTGGGTTTTGAAGTCACGGATTCAGGTAGAAGAGTAAATTTTGGAATAAAAAGGGACACGAAAAAACACCTCCTTGTGCTTTACCATGTCATGTCATGACATATGTAAGAAGGGATTGTATAACAACTAGAGAACATCCATGTTTTCTAGCTATTCATATGCCAAAACTATTTGGGTATGAAGAATTAATAAGTTCTCAAAGTTAATTTTAAATTTACTTTTAATGTATTAAGTTATTGTGGTGATTTTTCTTTGGAGTCAGTGATTCAGGTTATGGTTCTTGAGCCATGCTTAACTAAAACCAAGTTGCATTAATTGCATAACATCATCCTGCCAGACAATCGCGATAAAACCAGCCATTGCTAGCCAAGGGCCGAATGGTATGGGTTGACCTGCTTTATTTTTTTGAATGACATACATCCAAATACTGCCAAAGATTGCACCAAGGAATGCAGAGCTCATGATCACAAAGGGTAGGATTTGCCAACCGCCCCACGCACCAATGGCGGCTAATAATTTAAAATCACCGTACCCCATTCCTTCTTTGCCTGTGATCAGCTTAAACAGGTGATATACAGACCAGAGAGATAAATAGCCGAAGATCGCCCCTAGCACACTGCTTTCAAGATCAGTAAAGGCATGATTAAAATTAACGATAATGCCTAACCAGAGTAAGGGATAGGTTAGATTATCGGGTAGGAACATGGTTTTGGCATCAATCATAAATAATACAATTAATGTCCAAAGTAGTATTAGACCCGCAGCTAGTTGTATTCCATAGCCAAACTTCCATGCCAACATAACGGACAAAACCGTTGTAATAATTTCGACTAATGGATATTCGATAGAAATACCATGATGGCACGATGAGCATTTACCCCGTAAAAATAGGTAGCTGATAATGGGAATATTTTCTATAGCCGTAATACTATGCCCGCAACTTGGGCATTGAGATCGTGGTGTTAGAATATTGAAAGTTTGTTGATTCTTTTTAGCCTCACCGCTTCCACCAAACATATCTTGGCAATCTTGCTTCCATGATCGCTCCAACATAATGGGAATACGATAAATGACCGCATTTAAAAAACTACCAATTAGTAAAGAAAATATCCCAACCACTACAAGTAGTAATGTTGTATTTGCTTCTAATAAATCTAATATATCCATTATTTAAACTGCCGCACCGAGTTTGAAAATTGGCAAATACATCGCAATAACCAAGCCACCGACAAGAACACCTAGCACAGCCATTATCATCGGTTCTATTTGTTTGGCTAGGGAGTCTACTAGATTATCTACTTGCTCTTCATAATAATTGGCAACACGACCTAGCATATCTTCAAGCTTTCCTGATTCCTCGCCAATTTTTGTCATTTGCACCATCATATTAGGGAATAATTGTCGTGTTTGTATTGATGTATAAAGCTGAACACCCTGTGCTGCATCCCGCTTAATTTGTAGCGTTGCTTCTTTGTAGATAATATTTCCTGTACTGCCTGCCACTGAGTCCATTGCTTCTACAAGAGGGACTCCAGCCGCAAACATAACAGAAAGTGTGCGACAAAAACGTGATACTGCCGATAACTCGATGATTTTTCCCATTACGGGAATCTTTAGAGCGACAATATCTAACCAGCGTCGAAACTTGGGTGAACGGGCTTTAGCTGTTACAAAAGCATAGCCCACAACAATAATCCCTAAAACAACCTTCCACCACGATGCTTGCAGCCATTCTGAAAGACTGATTACCCATAAGGTGAAGGCGGGTAAATCAGCACCAAAGTTTGCAAAGACTTCTTTAAACTGTGGAATTACAAAGATCAACATGATTGATGAAACCACCAATGCCGCAATAATAACCATAATCGGGTACATCATGGCTTTTTTTACTTTTGCCTTCATAGCTTCTGATTTTTCTTTATAAGTTGCGACCTTGTCTAGCATATCCTCAAGTGTTCCAGCTTGTTCACCCGCTTGAACTAAGCCGACAAATAGCTCATCAAAGTATTTTGGCTGACGACTAAAGGCATGAGCCAAGGTTGCCCCACCTTCAATATCTGCCTTAATTTTTGCAACCATTTCTTGCACAGAAATATTTTCATGCCCTGCTGAAATTAACTCCAATGCTTGAACCATTGGCACACCCGCTTCCATCATCGTAGTTAATTGGCGAGCAAAGTGCGATATATCACCAGGGGTTAT